>JAVXEO010000003.1:0-69032 GCA_036658435.1 Acetivibrio sp. | reverse complement strand
AATACTCGTAACCATGTCAAATAATCTTCATGAACCTCATCATGCTCCATTGGAAATTCCAGTGCTACCTTTCGTTCTATCAGTACAGAAGAACAGGAAATATCATTATGCATACATAGTGTTTTGTACGTATTAACCTCTTTTGTAGAGATGGTCTTTTTTGTTTTCTCTCCGTTTTCTGTAACCAGTATCCTTCCAGTATAGCAAAAGACACCCTTTTTCTTCTTTAATTCTTCTAGCTGCCGCTCTAATTTGTCTTCCTCCCAATAATCATCTGCGTCTAAAAAAGCAATATACTCTCCTTTTGCCATCTGAACGCCTGAGTTTCTACTCTCAGCCACTCCCTTATTTACAGAATTGCAGACAATATGGATACTTCCTGTTTCTAAATATTTTTTTACAATTTCTCTCGTATTGTCAGTAGAGCAATCGTCAATAATTATGATTTCTTTTTCTACCTTCTGTTTTAAAGCGGAATCTATTGCCTTGCAAATATACTTTGAGGCATTATAACAAGGTATAATTATTGAAACCATTTTATCCCCCTGACTTTTCTTTTAAAAATATCCAATAAATCATAAACTTTCCTACAGCACATCTTATCTAGTATATCATAGGGCTTTACATTTGAACATTCTTTTATTCGAATCTTACAAAATCTTAAGCTTTCCTTTTAGAAATAAGCCTTATCTGCATATGCTTGTCCTTCATACACTTCTCCAAACGCTTTCCTCAAACTTTACTTTTTCATACTCCCTAGGCGGAATATCGATCCAAAAGTCTTCCGATCCTTCCGCATTCTCCAGCTCATAGTAGCAGTCTCCAAACATCTTGTCCAGGCTCTTTATCCTTTTCATCAGCGGAATTAGCAGGGGATTAAAGGCTTTCGTTGTCATTGTCTTCCTGTTTTGAGCCTTTCGTATCTTACAAAATAAATCGGTGGTCTCTACAGGCATGGGGTTTTGAGGACAGCCAATTCCATAGGCCTGTCTTTCCAAAACTAAATATAAATATTCACAGAGGTTCTCAATATAGAGCATGCTTCTTTTATTGGAAATTTCAGGAAAAGCCATTGAAATTCCCGCTAGTTTCACAAGTCTTTTAAAATTCCCCTTACAGTCCTTCCCATAGACCATAGGAGGACGAATAATGGTAATGCGGAACTTATCCGTATGGAGTGCCCGAAGTTCTTCTTCTGCCTTGTATTTATAGATTCCATAATAGGTTTCCGGCTGCGCCTTCGTCTCTTTTGTAATTTTACCGGAAACATTTCCGTACACTGCCATTGTGCTAAGAAAGACAAACTGTCCTACCCCACTGGCTTTTGCACCTTTGGCAATCTCCATAGGCAGTTCATAGTTCACCCGTCGATAGGCATCCTCTCCGGCTTTTTCTTCCTTTTGATGAACCAAAGCTGCCATGTGCACCACAACCTCATATTCTTTAAGGTTTGCCGTTTTCCATTCTTCATTTACTGCACCGACACAGTCTATTTGAAGGGGAAGGTCTCCATGATTTTTATCCATGTAGTCCTTCCATGACCTGCCAATATAGCTTGTTTTTCCAATAATCAATACCCTTTTCATTCTTTGTTTCCTGTTCCGCCTTCCTTAATCCCATCATGTTTTAAAACACTTCCAATGGTTCCCAAAATAATTTGGATGTCAAAAAGGAGGCTTTCTCTTCTTACATACTCTCCATCCAGCTTTGCCTTTAAGGAAATTTCCAGTTCATCCCTGCCGTTAATCTGGGCCCATCCCGTAAGCCCCGGACGGATATCATTGGCTCCATACCGGTCTCTCTGAGCTATGAGGTCCTCTTGATTCCATAGCGCCGGGCGAGGACCTACTATACTCATATCCCCTTTTAGAATATTAAAGAGTTGTGGAAGTTCATCTAAACTGGTTTTACGCATAAAGCGACCTGTGGATGTAATAAACTGTTCCGGGTTGGAAAGCATATGGGTTGGTATATCTCTGGGTGTGTCGCTGCGCATACTTCGGAATTTATAGATATAAAAATATCGTTTCTTTTTTCCCACTCGCTTTTGCTTAAATAAAATGGGGCCTTTCGATTCTAATTTTACGCAAATCGATAAAATAATCAGCAGCCATGAGAACAGTATAATTGCCAAAAGTGACAATATTATGTCCAATCCACGTTTTATCACCCTTTTATATATTGTATTTCTATTATTCATAATAAAAGTCATGCCTTTCACTCTTTAAAATTATTCTTTACTCGGTAATTAATGGCAAGCCCCATTCCCATCATAAGCCAGAAGATGGGTGCAACGCCAATGCTGGAATCGTTGGAGATTCCCATGATCATATAGCCAAAGGTTCCGGTTAAGATAGCAGCACCTATTTGTGACTCATAGGTTTCAAGCTTTGATTTCATATACAAACGTATACTTGAGAAAAAATACATGGCATAAAATACTAAAAAAGCAAGTAATGACAATAAACCGGTCTGTACCCCCATTTGCAAATAGAGGCAGTGGGGTTTTGTAATATTTTGCTGAGGAAATCCATAATTTTCTTTTCCTAAATATTCACTGTTGGGATATACTAAAACAAAACTGTCTGCACCACTTCCTAAGAATATATGATCTTTCATCAGTGGAAGGGTTCTTGACCAGATAAATCCTCTTCCGCTGGCAAAGTTTTCTTTTCCCTTGAAGAATTTGGCATATTCCGGATTCTGCATTTTATCCAGTTTTCCGGTGGTGTTTACATAATAATACGTATTGTCTCCTTTTTGATTGGTGAAATACCAGGTTCTTCCATTCACTGTAATTCCAAAGCAGATCATTTCTTCATATCTTGCATAAGACAAGGTAATACCGGCAAATCTCTCATCTTCCACCAAGAAGGTATCTTCCGCCTCTTCTATGGTTGTAATAGGGCTTCCCTGTTCATCTGTTAAGATAATCTGATCCTGCATGGTTGCACCTTCAGGATTATATGCGACTATCATTTTATTATGATTATAGGTAATGGTTACATTCTCGTCATTGGTTTCTATTCTGGATAAAATTGGTTCCGATACTTCTCCCGGATGGAGTGCCGTTTTTAGTCCTTCCAATAAAGCATTGTCTTTCAGTGCATTTATCCCAAAAAAAGTAAGAATCAAAAAAAGAATTCCACAAAGGGATATCTTCCATCTCTTCAGAAGTTGTTTTCTAAACAGAAGGATTAATATAAGAAAGGACGCGGTAAGACACAGGATTCCACTTTTGGAAGCCGCACCAAATAAGCTGATTACCAGGCAAAGTAAAACCGGAAGATAAAGCTTATATAGTTTTCTATTTTTATTGGTCAATATTAAGGTAATGATTAGGGGAATCAGCAAACACGCATACACACCCACATAGTTGGGATTATACAGGGAAGTATAGGTTCTTCCTTTTTCAAACACAAATTCAACGTTCCCCTGAGCTGCTTCTGCAGGAAGATAGGTCATCTTTCCAAGGGTTGTTCTATAAAAGTCCAGAGAAAATGCCTGGAGTGCTCCAATAAGAGAAAGAATCCCCCCACTTATCATCATCCACTTTATAACCGTCTCGGTATCCTTTTGTTCACGAATATACACAAAAGCATATAAGGTGATTAAACCATAGCCCAGAAGCACCCAGACCGGTTCCATCTGCTCTACCATTCCATGATACCCCCAGTAGGAATATTCAGAGAACACCGTAGAAAGTAAAGATAGTACTCCATATAAGCCCAGCGGAATCCATATGATAAAGGACTTAAATCGCTCTTCCTTCTTACCCTTTATCATATGATAGAAATATCCCCCTAAAATAAATAGCATACCAAGGCTGATTACTATAATTGCTACCATCTTATAATAGAGAAAAACATCTGCCTGTTCGGGTGCACCAAACCAAGGGTAATCACCCAGCTTGGTATCAAATCCATGGTAGTACATAATCAACGGTACAAATAGCACCAGTATAATAGGAAGAAGGCAGTAGTTCTTTCCCTGGTTTGTCTTGTTTTTATTTCTTTTATTGTTTTTATAGTTGTTCTTCTGTGACATTATTTTCCCCCACGTATTCATAAATTTTCTATATCATTATAACCCTTATAGGAGATATAAACAAGTCTTTCTGCATTAGCGCGGCGCGCGCATCCACAGCGAAGCGTTTTTATGTAATAGGAGCACTTCCTATTACATAAAAAACTCCCTAATCCGCAGGGGATTAGGGAGTTCTCTATGCATTTCTTTTATAACTGATTGACACTCACTTATTTCACAATTTTTGCATTGGTAGTAAATGTTGCGCCACCTGCATAATCATAAGTAATTGTGATTATCATATTTTCTTTAGAATCTGTGATTTCAGTTACATTGGTACCATTCTTAGAAATCTTTAAGTCGGTAGCTGTAGCAATTGTAATACGTGGAGCATTTTCAGTAGGAGCTACTAATTCTCTTCCGTACTGGTCACAAACTTTTACAAATTTAGCTAAATCAGCAGTAGCAACTTTACCTGCATTAGCCTTGATTTCATTACCGTCTCTTAAATCTACAGTAGTTGCTTTTACTGGAGCATTGGAAACTTTTACTGTCTTGGAAATCTTTGTACCCTTATCGTTAAGGATAACTACATCAAAGCTTCCATCTTTTTCTGAAACTGCTTCGTTTCTAACAAATAGATTTGAACCATCAATTGTTATAGCACCTGCAGATGCAGCTAATTGACCATATACTTGATATGCTCTGTTAGGAAGTTTAACAACGATTCCATCAGAAGCAGTACCTGTTACGCCAATAGAAGTTAATCTTCCATTAGTAGATCCGGTAGCCTTAGCAATACCATCTACTAATTTGATATCTTCAACTGCAAAGTTAGCTAAGTCATTGATGTTCTTAGAAGCAAACTTCACATCTTTGCTATCTTTAACATTAGCACCTTCTTTTAAGGTAAGTGTAACCTTAATGGAAGCTGCAGTAGTACTAGATACCACCTGGATTCCCATTTCGTCAGCAGATGTTAAAGAAACGCCCTTGTTTGAGTTGTCAAACAAATTGTTGTAACCGCTCTTATCACCTGTTTTGGCTGCCATTGTTGGATCGCCCAATACTCTGTCTGTTGTAGCAACAAGTTCATAAACTTTACCATTAATGGTTCCAATTGCATCAGCTGCTGCTAATTCACGGCCATACTGGTCTTCAAATACAACTTGTTCTGTCTTTAACAGATTTGTTTCATTAATTAATACGCCTTCTTTAAAATCTTTTACTTTAGCAATCGCTACCGGATAAGCCGTTTTCTTTACGGTGAAAGATACGGTAATTACCTTGTTGGTTGCTGTGATAAAGTTAACAACTGCTGGAAGGTCTGTTGATGTTTTAGCTGCGTTATAAACTAATTCGGTTTTACCTGTTTTTACATTTTTTACAAAATCAAAGTCTTTAGGTACGCCTGTATAATTCTTAGTACCATCCACATTCGCTGAATATGCAAACATATCTTTTGTTGGATCTGCAATTGCTTTTCCATAAGTATCGGTTGCTGTGAATTCAAATACTGCTTTACTTCCGCCTACTACCATATCTGCAGGAGAAGCTGAGAATGTATCAACCTTTACAGCATCTGCTACTTTAAAGGTAGTCTGTGCGCTCTTGCCGGAGTTGCTGGCAATTAAAAGTACATTTACTGTACCTGCACTAATCTTATTTTTGTCAAGTTTAAGACCTAATTTTGTATCCGTACCTACGGTTACTTTACTAAATCCTTTGTCAGTAGCAACAAAGCCGACATTAGTAAGTCCAGAAACTAAAGTTACAATAGAGCCTGCTGAAGCAGCGTCTACATCTGTAATAGCATTGCCATATTGATCTTTTAAGTCTACTAATAAGTAGAAATCATCTTTAATTTCGCCTTCTGTCAGAACTTTGCTATCTTTGTTGTAAATCTCGCCCAAAGCTACTTCTGTAACGGTTGCCTTAGAAGAAATTTTTACTGTTTTAGAAGCGCTGAGTCCTGATGCTGGGTCAACAATTACGATAGAAGCAAGATCACCTTCTTTTATTAACTGAGTTAAAGTCAATGTGATCGTGCTGTTTTGTACTGTTGTTGCAAAAGATGCACTTACATTAACTGTAACTGCTTTTGTTAAATCTTCGCCAAACTGATTCAGTACTTTGTATGCTACGGTAGCTTTGTTATTTCCAGCTGCAACTGCTTCTGCAGAAATTGGAAGAATTACATTCTTGTTAGCTACTGCATAGTCGCCAGGAATTTCAATCTTAGAAGTTTTAGCAACTTCACCAACGAAAGTAGTGGTTTCTTCACCTGCTGTTACGGTGTATGTTTCTGCAGCAATATTAGCACTTAATGTGATCACTGCTGTTTTTCCATCAACCTTAGCGGTAGAAGTAACTACGTTGTTACCTTTTTTAACTTCGATTTTAGCATCTTTTAAATCTTTTCCGGATGTAATCGTAACGATCTTTGCTCCGGTTTGTTTTGCTGTGAAAGCAACTTTTACTTCAGCAACAGTTACAGGAACTTTTACTGTTGTTACTTTCTTTGTGGAATATTTTTTGAAATCTGCTCTTAAAGTTGTTTTACCTGCTGCTACACCAGTAACCTTTACAGCCTTAGATCCTGCTGAATATTTGATTGTAGCAATTTTTGTGTTACCAACTTTGAACTTAACACTGTACTTCTTTGCATTTGCAGTGTTATACTTTTTGGTCTGGCCTACGTTTACTTTAACAGCTTTACTCTTGAATCCAGGAGCTGCTGCTGCAGAAGCGTTGTTAACAGGTACGGATGTAACTGTAATCGCTAATGCCATAACAAGAGCCAATTTCTTAAAGAAATTTTTCTTCATTTTTCTTCCTCCTTAAATTTTATGGTTGAGTATCATATTTACGTACAAAATATCCATATCCTTTTTGCAAGGGGTTACTCCCTTCTTAAAAATACAGACACCATACCTAAATATAATCTTTCCAATAACAAGATGATTATAACAATATTCAAATCAAAGGTCAAGTCCTTTTCCTAAGATTTTTGCCACATTCTTGTATCCCATAACATTATTTGATTGATAAGTTTCCGCTAAAGATACACGATCAAATGTGATGCAAACTTTGGTTTCTATCTTTAACATAGTTATATAATGCCTTAGGACTGTGGCAGAATTATGTCACGATATTGACAAATTTAGTCTTTTTTCCTTTTTTACCTTCTTTTTTTCATAATCCCAGTATCTTTTCCACGGTTTCCTGCATCGTATCTTTACTACATCTGGTATCATGAATCGGTGCTGCATGGCGAATATCCTCTATTGCTTGTGGTACCTTCACACCGGACAGGGTTTCAAGTGCATCAATGAGTTCAAAATCTTTCATAGAATCATATTTTGGGTCTATGGCATTCATTACGCTGCGGGCAAACTTATAAGGACTGGCGGTAGAAGCAATTATGGCTTTTCTCCGGTCATTGGTTTCTGTTTTATAGTCCCGGTAAACACTGGCGGCAACTGCCGTATGGGTGTCTATAATATAATGGTCGCTCTCGTAAAGGCTTTTTATGGCTGCCCCGGTCTTTTCTTCCGTAGCATAGCCTCCCACAAAATCCCCCAGCTGTTCTCTCATCGCCTCCGTAATCTCATAGCTTCCTTTGACAGACAAAGCCTTCATGAAATCTCCGCATTGGTCGGCGTCCTCCCCTGCTATTTTATAAAGCAGGCGTTCTAAGTTACTTGAAATTAAAATGTCCATGGAGGGGGAGCTTGTTAATATAAATTCTCGGTTCCGATCATAGGTTCCGGTTTTGAAAAAATCAAATAACACTTTATTATCATTGGAAGCACAAATCAGCTTATCAATAGGGAGTCCCATACTCTTTGCATAATAGGCAGCAAGGATATTTCCAAAGTTTCCGGTAGGCACCACCACATGAATCTTCTCTCCCGGGTTAACCTCTCCCTGGTTTAGAAGTCTTGTGTAAGCATAAACATAATATACGATCTGTGGTACTAATCTTCCTATATTAATAGAGTTTGCCGAGGAGAATTGATATCCCTTTTCTTCCATTCTTAGAGCAAGTTCCCGGTTGTTAAACATATTCTTAACGCCGGTCTGGGCATCATCAAAGTTTCCATCCATACCCACTACCCAGGTATTGGCTCCCTTTTGTGTCAGCATCTGTTTTTCCTGGATTGGGCTGACCCCATCTTTTGGGTAAAATACAATAATACGGGTTCCTTCCACTTCTGCAAATCCGGCGAGAGCTGCTTTTCCTGTGTCTCCGGAGGTTGCTGTAAGAATTACAATTTCATTTTTAACATTATTCTTACGTGCCGCCGTGGTTAACAAATGTGGCAGAATAGAAAGTGCCATATCTTTAAATGCAATGGTGGCTCCATGAAAAAGTTCCAGATAATAGGCGTCCCCTGCTTTTCTAATGGGGGCAATTTCTTTCGTATCAAACTTTCGGTCATAGGCGGATCCAATGCATTTTTTTAATTCTTCTTCTGTAAAGTCGTCGAAGAAAAGTTTCATCACTTCATAGGCAACTTCCTTGTAGTCCATTTTGGCCAACTCCTCCAGGGAGGTGGTAAGTGGTGGAATCTGTTCCGGAACGAAAAGTCCTCCATCCTCTGCGAGACCCTTTAGAATTGCTTCCGATGCCGTTGCCCTGACACCTGTGCTTCGTGTACTTTTATATACCATACTCATTCCTTTTATCTCCTTCTCTTTTCTATTTCAACAATAGCTTGTGAGGATTATAACACGTATTTTTCCATCTTGCAATTGCAAGTGTGAAGGGATTATTTAAAAAATTCATGAGTTCCATATTCCATTACCTTGGTTAATTGGTTGTCAAACCATATCACGTTCTTTTTATTTGCCATTCCACGGGACATAAAATATACGGCTCCCTTGGAGGAATCCTCTCCTTCTAAAACCTTTTCCACCGCTTCTTTGGTTTCTTTTGTAATCTTTACCTTATAGTACCGTCCATCTCTTATTGGTGAAAACTGTCCATCGGCAAAGACCACCTTTTCCACCGTATCAGGAAATTCCTTGCTGTTCACTCGATTTAAAACCACATTGGCAACCAGTTTCTTTCCTGTAAGATCTTCGCCTGTTGCTTCTGCTTCCACAATTCTATATAATATTTCTCTGTCTTTTTTTGATAAATGTATTTTCTTTTCTTCCTGTTCTCTTCTTTTCTTTTCTGCTGCCGCAATTTCATCTGCCAGTTCAGACTGCATTGCTTCTACACTTTCTTCCCCTTGTACCTGCTTTTCTTTATGGAGTGGTATCTGTGCTTCCTTCGCTGTTTCTTCTATCCGTTTTACTGAATCCATATTGGATTTACCCTGTGCATACACAACGGCAATCTTCTTGTTTTCAGCTTCCACGCTCTTCGTGCCCCATACCAGTACCATCACCATCAGGCAATAAACAATCGTGCCCAACCAGCTTATGTTCTTCGCACTTAGAAGAAACGAGTGTGTTTTTTGCATAAAATATTCCTCGCATTTCTTTCTTTTTGTTTCCAAAAAATCTTTTTGTTAAAAGTAACAACATGGATTATAACATCTACAGGTTTCCTGTCAATAAGCTTTCCGTTTTTTCAGGAAATACCACTTATAGTTGTTTCCATTATTTTCCTTCTCATGTGTAATTTACACTACAACTTTGATTTTTTAACGACATATTTTAGTTAATATTGATATTGTATTTTTTTGTAATTATTAACTAATTGTTAACTAATTTTTTCATATTTATATTGTTCTACTCCTATAGAACTGTATTTTCACTCTTTTAGTCTTTTTTTCATGTAACATTTATGTAATATTCTATTTTTTCTCTTCAAAATGGTTCCCCTTTTATGGTACAAATTTTAGTTGTTGTAACCATTTTTTAGAAAGAGTCCGGGAACCCTCCCAGGCGCAGACCCTTGCTTCCTAAAATCCACCATGTTATAATTGTAAGAAATTCATTGCTATCACGAAAGGAGAAGGAAGCATGGCCTTACTTTCCGGTGTAACTCTTTCCCATAAAAAAGATGGAACGCTCTATTACCGGTCTTCCATCACCTATAAAAATAAACACATTAGTCTGGGAAGCTTTGATACAGAGGTTCTTGCCCATGAGGCCTATCAATCTGCCGAACGGATTTTATATGATCTCTCTTACAAGATCGAAGACCATTCTCCAAGCCGGAGCATCCTTTCTTTTGAAAAATGGGTGATTCTTTTAAATTTTAGAGACAATGGCATTTATTTTAAAACCCCCATTTATCTCCGACATCGTTTTTTTCTTTATTATATAGAAGAACATACGGTTTTGAAATTTGCAGCAGATGATCTTTTTTATTATGCCAATCATAAAATCATGAAACGGGGAGGGCACTTATTCGTGGCCGATTTCGGCATGCAGGTTAATATCCTGTCCCGTTATGGCATTAAAAACTTTGCCGTTCCGGGAAGAGATTATATTTTTAGTAATGGGGACAGTACGGATTATCGTTACGAGAATATTTCCATTATTAATAAATACTATGGAGTACAAAAGATTACAGTGAAAGGTCTTTCTTCCTATATAAGTAAGATACATATTCGAGGTGATTTCATAATCGGAACTTATCCGGATGAAACAACGGCAGCCATTGCTTTCAATAAGGCTGCGAATTTATTAACAGAAAAGGGACTCAAAAAACAGTTTTCACTAAATTATATCAATGATTTGTCCGGTAAAGACTACATGGCTATTTATGACCACATTCTCCTTCCCAAAAAAATAAGAAACTACACCA
The DNA here is from genome assembly GCA_036658435.1 of Acetivibrio sp. Classification (GTDB taxonomy): domain Bacteria; phylum Bacillota; class Clostridia; order Lachnospirales; family Lachnospiraceae; genus DIGJ01. The sequence goes on along the minus strand of JAVXEO010000003.1, from coordinate 58,234 downwards.
TAAAAGAATAATCATTTCTTACTTTTTTCTTATGAAAATAAAGAAAAATTAATTATTTTAAAAAAATACTATTCTTTTTTTAAAATTTATGTTATTATATAAGTATATTTTTCTTCTTCCATTTTTTATAATAAAAAGCCACCGAATGATACGTTACATATCATTCGGTGGCTTTTTTTCTAAAGAAAGGAATCGACTGCATTCCGGTTTTTATTTCTTTTTATTTCCTATGGGATTTAATTTTATGGATGAAATTTTTAGTAAAAGTAGAGCGATGAGCATCTGTATGATTATGCTGATTTCATACCAGTGCATAAGGATAAAGGAATTCGTTTTCCCATAGTTTCCCAGTAAATTTCCCAAATCCCCTACGCTTCCCACTTGTGTTGCCAGTAGGGAAATCAGCGAAACCGCCGGATTACATAGTAGAATAAGAAGCAAGTTTCCAACCCCCGGCGGCGCATAGGCTATATCTAGATTTGCTCTATAAAATTCCTTATCATAAGCATGCAGCCCTGCCTTATATATTACATAAACCAGTAAGATGGTTCCCAAGATTAAGAGAAGAATACTTCCATAGGTAAATACCGTAGAGGGTACCGTTCTTTTAAAAAGAGTAGAAAAAAAGATTCCTATGCTGCCTACAAAGATTGCGGTCACCACACAAAAAAGCATCAGTTGAATTAAATTCACTAAACGAACCCCTCCCACCGAAAAAACAAGGGCTAAGGTGGGAAGACTGGAAAAAATCAGAAGAAGGGTACTGCTAATGGAGGACATTAATTTTCCGTGAATAATTTGGCGGGGACTTAATTTTGTAGTAAGAAGTATTTCCAACGTTTGTTTTTCCCGCTCTCCTGAAATGGCGCTGGAAGTAAAAGCCGGCACTACAAAAAGGACCAGTCCAAATTCTATCATTGCCAGAAATAAATAAATCTGCAGAATTCCGGAGTAATCTACGTTTCCGGAATAGCTATAGTTAAACACAAAGTAAAAAGAAAGTAGTCCAATCAAGGCAAGTACTGCATTATATCCAAGGATTGTAAGCGCCATATGAACGGTACGCACACTGGTCTTTAGTTCCTTTTTATATACGGCATTTATTTTACATTTCACTTGGCGGCACCTCCCGTTCGGTATTTGTTAGTTCCATAAACAAAGTTTCCAAGTTTCCTTCTTGTCTTGCAAAAGACGCTATGGCTGCACCACTTTGTATCATTCTTCCAAGAAGATTCGCTTCTGCACCAGCATCTCCCTCAAATCCAAAAGAAATGCTTTCTCCCCTGATTGCTATATTCTGAACCATGGGATCCTGTTTTAAAATATCCACAACTTTTTTTTGTCCTTCCACAACTCGAATCTTTAGGGGATTGGAGTTACTCATTTGTTTGGAGATTTCCTCTACGGTACCTTTTAAAATCATCCTTCCATTTTGAATGATTCCAATCGTGGAACACATTTGCGCAAGCTCCGGAAGTATATGAGAACTTACTATAATGGTTTTCCCCTGTTCATGCAGGTTCCGTAAAATCTCTTTCATTTCTACACGGGCTCCCGGATCCAGTCCCGATGCCGGTTCATCTAAAATCAGCAGTTCCGGATTGTGAATCAGGCATCGGGCAAGACAAAGTCTTTGTTTCATTCCTCTGGAAAGGGTATCTACATGGTTCTCCGCCTGTTTCTCCAGTTTAACCAATTCCAGTAGTTCATATAGTAATGTTTTTGCTTTTTTCCCTTCGATTCCATAAATGGACCCATAAAACTCCATATATTCTATGGTCTTTAGGTTATCATAAACGCCAAAGAAATCCGGCATATATCCAATCTTTTCTTTTATTTTTCGGATATCCTTTTTAATATCAATTCCTTCTATAGAAACGCTTCCTGAATCTGCTTCCAAAAGTCCGGATATAATCTTTATGGTAGTGGTCTTCCCGGCTCCGTTGGGTCCCACAAATCCAAACAGCTCCCCTTTTTTTAATTCTAAGTTCAAACCATTCAGTGCAGTAAACTTGCCATATTTTTTATACAAATCTTTAATTTCCAGCATCACTGCACCTCCCTGATTGCTGAAATAACCGGTACGGTTATACTTTTCTTATCTACAGCGTCCATATCCGATTCCAGTATCAGCATCATTTGGTTCTCTTGATTTAAATAAGAACTCACATTTTGGATCTCTTTTTCTTCTCCGCCCTTAAAAATAACGTCATAGGCTTCGGTATAATAGTTGTATGCTTTCACGATACCATAGAATCCATTCCAACTTTCTTTATGGAATTCTCCATTTAATTTTTCAGAGTAAAAAAGACTTACAATTTTATCTTCTTTAGGAAAGTTTACTTCAAATTTCATGGTCTCTTCGCCCATATAGCGATAAGCATCATAGTAAGTCCCATTCTCCGCCTTCATATAGGTGTCAATGGTTGGAATCAGTTCTTTTCCATTGGTGGTATAATCCACCGTTCCGGGAATGGTAATCATCCGGATTCCATCTTTTGTAATTTCACTATTTTGAAAAAGGCCTGGCTCCTTTTCATCCAATGCAAATCCAACCAAAACAACTTCTTCTTTTGTAAAGGAGGACATCCGTTTATCCATAAAATACTGGTATGCATTATATATGCGGGAAACCTGGTTCTCTGTCTTGGTTGTGTTTGGATTTCCCCCTGCCAGTTCCTCCAAAGTTTTTCCTGCATATAAAGAAGCGGAACTTGGCAGATATTTTTCATTGGCATCTTTTATAGAGCGGGTTTCTCCTTTTTTCAGTTCTCCCAGCATAAGGTATACATTCCCCACGCAAAGACTAGCATTACTCAAATCATATCCGGTTGTATTGGTTATACTGCCTTCGATTTGGTAATCAAAGGTCATGTGAAGATTGCCCGAAAGGTTTCCTCCCTTTTCCAGAATCCTCTTTCCTCGATAATAACCGGCTGCAAAGGCTCCATTGTCTTTTATTTCTATCTTTGTCTCTTTTTCATTCAAACAAATTGTGGTACTAATCCCGTGATTTCCCAAAGAAAAGCCGTTTCCCCCATACCCCATATCCATATTGTAAGAGCTTATGTTATATTCTTTAGGAAGGCTTACTTCATATTCTTCATTAAAGGGAGACAGCATAGAAAAATATATACTTTCTTCTGTAAAATCATCCTTCCTGTCTGTGGTAATCAAATAGCCAACCTGAGGTTTCGTCTGTCTGGATGTCATTCCCAGTTCATAAATAATCAAAGTAAAGGCAATGGACAAAATCGGAACCGCTAACCATAACGCATTGGGTTTGTCTATTTTTTTTAGTAGAAAATAAAGGGGAGGTCCTATGATTAATAAATAAACAGCAAGGGTAATTACGTAATTCCCGATTGCCGGTATCTTTTTTTCATCCTTTACACCGGCGCTTGTATACGCGGTATAATTCAGGGAATCTCCTACTTTTTCACGTTCCAGTCGGGATTTCTGTTCTGCACTTAGTTCCTGACCGGTTAATTCCTTCAAAAACTGAGGATTTTTAGGAAGGGCATCTAATTTCTTTACAAAGGCTGTTTTCGAAAAATTCCGAATGGCCTGTTTTTGTTTTTGGTTTAAAAGTCCGGTGTCAAAATCATACACCAAAATTCCGTCAAATACGTCCAGACATTGGACATTTTCTGTAACTTCTGTTTCGGATAAGAAAAAAAGTTTTATCTTTTCATTTTCAAATTGTGAAAATGCAGAAGGATCCCGGGTTAAAATTCCCAGGCAAACCAGTTCTTCATTGGTACTGATAGCTGCGCTGATTTCCTTCTGTAAAATCTGAGCTCCTTTCTCATCCTTTAAAGCAAAGTTAATCCTTCCATCCCCGGAAGTCATAGGAAGAGCAATTTCTATTTTCTGAGGTTTTCCCTTAGGCAGGTTCACCTTTTTCTTGTATACCAGCTGTTTATCCCCGCCTGAGGCAAAGCTTAGATTAACCGTTCCTTTGAAATCCTTATTCTGACTGTTTCCCTCCATTAGAAGACGTGCATCTCTTCCATATTTGACAAATTCGTCATATCCCAGCGATATCTTAAAATGAATTCCATCTTTTGATCGTATATCCATTTCTGTTTTTCCCTGTTCCTTAATTGTTCCTGAGAGCTTCTCTGCGGTCTGTATCTTACTACAAGCGGTAAGAGTTCCCATTGCCAGAAGCAGAACTAGTATATAACGTATCTTGTTTTTCACGCTGGGTCCTCCTTTTTTAAGGTTACCTCAAATATCGTTCCCTCCATGGAGCTAGAGGCACGAATGATTCCATCATGCATCAGTATTGCTTTTTTTGCAATTGCCAGTCCTAAACCGCTTCCTCCGGTGTCTAGGTTTCTGGAGTTTTCAACACGGTAAAACCGGTCAAATATATACAGTAAGTCTCCTTCCGGTATGACTTCTCCATAGTTAATAATTGAAACAGAAACTTCTTTTTCATTTTGCGCGATACGAATACGAATATTTTTTCCATATTTTCCATATTTTACCGCATTGCCAATTAAATTAGAAAAAGCTCTGGCAAGCATATCACTGTCTCCCATGACCATTGCCGATTCTTCATCCGTTGTAAGCTCACAGCACAAATCCGCCTCCTGAAATGCGGGATAGAATTCATCCAGCATCTGTTCCATAAGTTTAACGATATTGATAGAAATCATGTGGAGTTTCATTTCACCGGAACTAAATTTCGTATAACTAAACAAATCCCCAATCAGACTTTCCAGACGCAGTGCCTTATCATAGGCAACCTGTATATACTTTCTTCGCGTCTCCTCTTCTAAGTCCGGCTGTCGTATGGTCAAATCCAGGTATCCAATAATCGAAGTCAGAGGGGTGCGTAAATCATGAGCCACATTCGTAATTAAATCACTTTTTATTTTTTCATTCTTCCGTTCGCTTTCTATTAAAAGCCGAATATCGTCTGCCATGGCATTCAGCCTTTTCCCAATAATGGCAAATTCATCCTCATCTTTAATTCGGATTCGCGTTGTCAGGTCTCCCGTGGCCATATTGTTAATTCCACGAACAATTTCCTTTAAATAAGCGGAAAACTTATTGGTAAGTAATAAAAAATAAATCACAAATAAAATAATTCCCACTACGATTGCCAAAAAGATATAAAGTCCCAAATAGGGTATGGTTTCTTCTTTTTGAGCAGGGGGAATCACATTCACCTGACTGCCAATTGTATTCATGGATTTCTTAAGAATCGCCGTTTTTTCCTGGGTAATATAATAGGGATCCGTTTTTAAAAAAGAGCCCAGTGTTTTTATTATAAAATAAAAGAAGCCTTCGGTTAATGCCGTGTAAATCAGACTCAAAAAGGTATAAAGCACAATTTTAAAGCGAAAGCTCTTGATTAGACTTACTTCCTCACTTTTCAATCTTATATCCCACTCCCCATACTGTTTTTATAATCATGGCATTTCTGGAATCCAGTTCAATCTTTTCCCGCAGTCTTCGAATATGCACCATTACCGTATTATTTGCTTCATACATCTTTTCATTCCAAACCTGCTGAAAGATTTCTTCTGTGCTGAACACCTTTCCTATATTGCTGGCAAGAAGATACAGTATGTCAAATTCAATGGGGGTCAGCTTCACTTCTCTTTCATAAGAAACAACTTTATGATTCTCCTTATTAATAATAAGGTTCTCTAAATGAATCTCTTTTGCTGCCTGCTGTGTCCCTGCATTGGGATTAAATGTAGTGTATCTGCGCAGCTGGGATTTTACTCGTGCTGTAAGTTCCAATGGGTTAAATGGCTTAATCACATAGTCATCGGCTCCCACACTGAGCCCTACAATCTTATCCAGATCCGTTGACTTTGCACTTAACATAATAATTGGTATGGAATTGGTCTCCCGAATGGTTTTACACATGGATATTCCATCCATATCCGGCATCATAATGTCTAAAATTGCAAGTTTAATCTCTTCTTCCTCTAATATCTTCAGACCATCCTTTGCATTATAGGCTTTAAATACCGTATAACCATCCCCCACTAAATGAATCTCCACTAAATCCGCAATCTCTCTGTCATCATCTACAACTAAAATCTTGATTTCGTCCATAGAAAAATCATCCACCTCTCCATAACATCTATTTTCATGGTATCATATCTTTTATCTTTAGTCCTTACAGAAACCTTAATTTTTCTTAAAATATAGCAAATATCGTTTTTATGTAATAGGAAAGTGCTCCTATTACATAAAAAAGAGCCATTATAAAATGGCTCCCAATGTATACATAACAAAATATCCCAGCAAAAGCATTCCACAGAGAATTCCTCCCATAACCGGAAAACGGTAGTGGATATCTTTTTGGCGAAGGGCAAGAATTGCCAGAACAACCCCTGCAATGGATAGCATAAATGCAATAAAGCCGGCTAGTCCTATAAGCATTCCGGCATTTCCTTTTGCCCGAAAAGATAGATAACTGGTTATAAGGAGGGTAAGCATTCCCAGGATGCCAAAAACAAAGGACAGAATCCCTTTTTTAGGGTGCACTTTATCTGAAAACTTGAAGTTTTTATGTTTTCGTTTTTGTATTCTGCGATAGCGTTCTTTTCCCTTTTTTTCAGCCATGTTCTCCTACTCTCCTTTTTGTTTTTTTATTCTTCTAGAATCAAAATGTTTACAAAGTACAAGCAAAAAGTACCCCATTACGGCTCCCACCGTATTAAGAAGCATATCATCCACATCAAAACAGCCCACTTTTAGCAGTAGTTGTATGGTTTCAATTACCAGAGTCAGTTCAAAGCCCGACACTAAAATATTTATAAACTTCGGTTTCTTTGGGCTAATAATAGGAAGAATAAAACCAAATGGAATAAAAGCTGCCACATTCATAATAACATTCAGAAAAAAGTACGGTTTTATACCATGGGTATAGCACCAGATTCCTCTTTGAATCTCTTTAAATAAGATTAGGTTGTACTCATAATTTCCTCTTGTTCGATTCAAATCTTCACTAAAAAACAAGAAGTATGCCATACAGGCTATATATATAATAAAGAGTATCCATGCCAACTGATGTATCCATTTTTTATGGTTTTTTCTATTCCACATACGTTGCTCCCTACTAAGGTTTTAATTATATTGAAAGAATGCAAGTATTTCTTCTAGGTCTGTTACTGCTTTTAACAGGTCTTGTGCTGAATCTTCTCCCTGGTCTGCCGTATCTTTTACCCTACCGGAATGGTCTAAAATCAATTCGCTGGTTGCCAGCATTTCTTCACTGGAGGCGGACTGTTCTTCGGTAATGGCCGCCAGGGACTGGCTGATTTGATCCAGTTCTCCGATGCTTCCTATAATGGAAAGTACATGTTCTTTGGTGTCAATAACCTTTTGGTTAATATCTTCAAAGGTCACACTGGTCTTATCTACGACTCCACTGCAGCCGGAAATAACCGCTACACTTTGGTTCATCTTTTCTACCATTTCTTCTACCAAGGTCCCAATTCCATCGGTAACCATCTTAATATCCGCAACACTTTTGGTACTGTTTATGGCAAGGTTTCCAATTTCCTGGGCAACCACTGCAAATCCTTTTCCTGCTTCTCCGGCTCTTGCTGCTTCAATGGAAGCATTTAAAGATAAAAGGTTGGTCTGGCTTGCAATATCTCCGATTACATCCGCCATAGAAACTACCTTTTTCATGTTTTCTCCAACTTTTTCTACGGCATTTTCCAGTTCATCAATGGTCTTTTGAATGTCATCCATAGAAACCTTAACTTCCCGCATTTCATTTCTTCCACTTTCAGAAAGGGACACGGTTTCCATTAAGACATCATTGGCTTCCTTGCATCTTTCATTGGTGGAGCCTACATTCGTAGCAAGAGAAGTAGATCCCTGGGCAATTTCTTCAATACTTTTTGCCAGCTGTTCCAAGGTGCGAATCATTTCATTCATACTGTTATACTGGTTGCTACTGGATTTTGCAAGCTCCCCGCTCATATTCATGGTCTGATCCGCCTGTGAATAAATTCCTTTTCCAATTTCCCGTAATGTTTTAATCATTCTCTGCATTTTTATTATAAAGCCATCCAGAGAATGGGTCATAACTCCGATTTCATCGGTGCTTCGGATTACCAGTTCCTGAGCGAAATCACCTTCCGAAATTTTTTCAATGGCCATGGTAACCTTTTCAATCTGTTTTGACTTCAAACGGATAAGACAAGTTATCACAATTGCGATGAAAACTAAAATAATAAGCGCCATAATTCCAACTTCTTTATACAGGTTCTCTACATCCTTTTTTATTGCGGTGTATTCGGAAGTATAGCATACCAGCATCCAGTTGGTTCCTTCAAGGGCCATACTGTTTGTAAAATAGATGCCGTGATCACCCTTTACTTTTTCCGTACTTTCTTTTCCTTCCGCAGCAATTGCGGCTACATTTTTATAGAAAGAGTCTGCATCCCCGGATATTCCATACTTTCCTTTTTCTCTTCCATTTTCAACCACAATCTGTCCATTGGTTCTGTCTATAATAAACCCATACCCTTTGCCATTGTAAAAGGAAAGTTCTTTTACATAATCAACAATAAAGTCAAGAGGTACATCCGCAGCAATTACGGCTTCCTGTCCTATTCCTGCGGAAACATTCATGGCGGCTGTAATTACCGTGCCGCCTGTTGTTGCATCCGTATAGGGTTCTCCAAACACAAAGTCTTCTGTATTCTTTAGTCCTTCCACATACCAGTCTCTTGTGGTTGCGTCATAGTCCGGTTCCGGAACCCAACCGGCTGCATCAAAGAAAGTTCCATCTTTTTTTGCCAGATAAATCCCATTGGGATACATGTCGTTCTTTCCGCTGGTTGCTTCTAGCGCATGGAGAAGCTGTTCATCTGACATCTTTCCACCGGAAACCATTCTTGCAGCTACATTAAATTCTTCCAGTACTCCCCCAAGTTTTCCATTCATACTATTGATTGCTGCCTGTGCACTGGCTTCCACTACGTTGATTGCATCTTTTTCAATTTTGCCTTCCATTTTCAGTACACTAAGCATTACCGTCGAAACTACAGCAAGTAATAATAATGGCAAAATAAGCAGCGTAATTCTTTTGCTTAGGTTTACCTTGGAACGTTTAAACTTCTCTCTCTCTATTTTCACTCTTTTTATCCTCGTTTTCTTTTTTTATTTCTCGTTTATTCCATCACTGGCGAAGTTCAATTCCCAGATCCCCAAGACCCTTTAGAATTTTACTCATTACAGCGGATACTTCTTTGTCTTCCAGGGTTCTGTCCTCTGCACGGAAGGAAATGGTATAAGCAACGGATTTATATCCTTCTTTAATCTGTGCACCTTCATAGATATCAAAAAGATGATAACTTTCCAGCAGTTTTCCCCCTTGTTTACGAATAATTTCTTCTATCTGGCCTACTAAAATATCTTTTTTCATTACCATGGAAATATCTCTTGTTACTCCGGGAAATCTTCCAATTGCTTTGAATTTCTTAGTAAATTTTGCCTTCTCTACAACATAAGGTAAGTCAATTACCGCGATATATGCCTTGGTTCCGATTCCATAATTATCGCATACTTCCGGATGAACCTCCCCAAGATACCCAATTACCGTACCTTCATAGATGATGTTCGCCTGGCGGCCCGGATGTAGAAAATCCTTTTCTGCTTTTGGATTGTATTCTATTATTCCGTTAAGTCCGCATCGTTCCAATACCATTTCGGCGGCTCCCTTCATATCAAAGAAATCACCACTTCCATACATTCCAAGAGTAAGCTGGGTTCTTTCCTCAGGAAGTTCCACCAGAGGAAGTGCTTTTGGAAGATAAATATTAGCAATCTCATATAACCGTACTTCTTTGTTTCTTCTATTATAATTGGTTGCCAGTGAGTTAAGCATTCCGTTCAGGGGAAGGGTTCTCATAACGCTAAAATCTTCTCCTAGTGGATTTGAAATTACAATTGCCTTTCGCAGAAGGTCATCCGGTGAAATGCGTAATTTATCAAACACTTTAGGACTTTCAAAAGAATAGGTCATCCCTTCGGTAAATCCATGGCTTTCCGCCGCACTTCGAACTAATTTCTCAATGGTCAGTTTATAGGACAGCTTTCCATGGGTGATTTCCCCTTTTGGAAGTGTCATTGGGATATTTTCATATCCATAAAAACGAGCTACTTCTTCTGCAACATCTGCAAGACGATGGATGTCCTGGCGCCAGGTTGGTATCAATAATTCTTTTTTCTGCTCGTCTACCTCTAAATCAATCTTTTTAAAGTAGCCCACCATCTCTGCCTCTTTTATATCCGTTCCCAAAAGAGCATTGATTTTCTCTACATGATAGCCCACTCTCTTCGGCTGTCTGACTTGAGGATAAATATCCACACAGCCTCCAACTACTTCACCGGCTCCAAGTTCTTCTATTAATTCACAGGCACGGTCCATTGCAATCTTCGCATTATTGGGATCCAGACCTTTTTCAAACTTTGCCTGTGCGTCGGTACGCATTCCTAATTTTTTTCCGGTTAAACGAATATTGGTTCCATCAAAGCAAGCGGCCTCAAAAACCAAGGTTTTCACTTCATCTGTAATTTTAGAATTTTCTCCCCCCATAATTCCGGCTATTCCAATTGCTTTTTCGCCATCACAAATCATAAGAGTAGAGGCATCCAATGTTCTTTCCTGTTCGTCTAAAGTTTGAAATTTTTCCCCCTCCAGGGCGCGTCTTACTATAATCTTTTTTCCGGCTATGGTGTCAAAATCATAGGCATGCATAGGCTGTCCAAACTCTTCCATTACGTAGTTTGTAATGTCAACAATGTTGTTAATTGGACGAATTCCTGCCGCTGCCAGTCTTCTCTGCATCCATTCCGGAGAGGAAGCGAGTTTAATGTTTTTTACAATTCTTGCTACATAGCGGGAGCACAAGTCCGTATCCTTGATTTCTGCGGATATAAAGTCCTTTGCATTTTCACTATTTCCGGTTTCTTTTATCACAGGAGGCACAAACGGCTTTCCAAAAGTTGCCGCTGCTTCTCTTGCGATTCCTATCACAGCAAAACAGTCTACACGGTTTGATGTGATTTCATATTCAAATACTACGTCCTGAAGACCCAGTAATTCCGGAACACTGCTTCCTATCTTAGCCTCTTTATAAGTATCGTTATCACTTAAAATATAGATTCCATCTTCCGCCGCATCGGGATACATCTCCCTGGTAGATCCCAGTTCTTGAATAGAACACATCATACCAAAGGATTCTATTCCCCGAAGTTTTCCTTTTTTTATCTTAATTCCATTGGGATGGGGTTCGTTATCGTGTGCACCCGCTGCTACGCAGCCTCCGTCTAAAACCACCGGTACCTTATCTCCCTCTTTTACATTGGGAGCTCCGGTTACAATCTGTACCTGTTCTCCTTCTTCTGATATCTGAACCTGGCATACAATCAGTTTATCTGCGTCCGGATGTTTTTCTATTTTTATAATTTTACCTACTACAATTTTTTCCAAATTTTTATCTAAGTGCTGAAAGCCTTCTACTTTTGTTCCGGTTAGTGTCATTGCATCTGTATATTCTTGTGCAGTGCAGTCAAGTTGGGGCACATAGGCTTTTATCCACGACAATGGTGTGTTCATATGATTTCTTCCTTTCTTCTACGCTTTTATATTAAAATTGATTTAAAAATCTTACGTCATTCTCATAAAGAAGACGCATATCATCTATTTCATATTTTAGCAGTGCAACACGTTCCAGTCCTACACCAAAGGCAAAGCCTACGTATTCTTCCGGATCAATTCCGCTCATTTCCAATACATGAGGATGAACCATACCGCATCCTAAAATTTCAATCCAACCGGAGCCTTTACAAAAACGGCAGCCGCTTCCTCCACATTTAAAGCAGGATACATCCATTTCCGCACTTGGTTCTGTAAAAGGAAAGTGATGGGGTCTGAATTTAACCTTTGTTTCTTCTCCAAAGAGTTCCTTTGCAAACTGTGCCAAAGTTCCCTTTAAATCCGCAAAGGTAATATCTTTATCAATTACAAGTCCCTCTACCTGGTGAAAAGATGGAGAGTGTGTAGCATCTACTGCATCGGAGCGAAAAACTCTTCCCGGTGCAAGCATACGAATGGGGAGGTTTCCTTTTTCCATTTCGTGAACCTGAACTGAAGAAGTTTGTGTACGAAGCACAATATTGCTATTAACATAGAAGGTATCCTGTTCATCTTTTGCCGGATGATTTGCCGGAATATTAAGGGCTTCAAAGTTGTAATAGTCGTATTCCACTTCCGGTCCCTCAATTACTTCGTATCCCATACCCGTAAAAATATTCTCAATTTCCTCCAAAGCAATGGTATTGGGATGATGTTTTCCCATACTATTTTTCTTTGCCGGAAGCGTCACATCCAATGTTTCCATTTTAAGCTGTTCTTCCCTTGCTTTTTTTGCAAACAGCGCTTTTTTCTCTTCCAAAACTTTTTCAAGCTGCTCTCTTGCTTCATTTACCATCTGACCCACTTTTGGTCTATCCTCCGGAGCCACGTCTTTCATTGATTTTAAAACGGAAGTCAGTTCTCCCTTTTTCCCAAGAAATGCTACACGAATGTCATTTAATTTGTCCATTCCATCTGCTTCCTTGATCTGGGAAACTGCTTGTTCCACAATATTCTTTAATTTGTCCTGCATTCTAATTCTCCTTCCTATGCGTTAAAAATTCCGTCTCCCAGAACGTAACATTCTTAGAGACGGAATTGCCCTTGTCATTCTCTATATTTTATCACAGAAACGCAATCTGTCAATGAAAAACTTTAATTTTCCTTGCCAGTTCCGGCATATACTATTATAATTGCATAGATATAAGAAAACATTAGGAGAAAGTTCATGAAATTCTTAGTTAAAACTATAAAATTTTTACCCGGCTTTTTTAATAAAATGAAAGAAGATGCCGTCTCTGCTTTTTCTGCACAGTCTGCTTTTTTTATCATACTCTCCTTTATTCCATTTTTAATGTTTCTGTTAACTATGATTCAGTATCTTCCTTTTACCGAAAATGATTTGGTTCGTGTGGCCGGTGAATTTCTACCTCATACCATCAACACCTATATTGTTTCTTTAATAGATGAAATTTACGCCCAGCCTTCCTCTGCCATAATTTCAGTAACAGCGATTATGGCATTATGGTCTGCATCCAAAGGATTTCTTGCCATGATCCACGGTTTCAACTTTATTTACAGAATACCGGAGACACGTAATTACGTGAAGTTACGGTTGATTGCTTCGTTATATACTCTGGTTTTTGCTGCAGCCCTGGTTGTTTCCCTTGTTCTTCTTGTTTTTGGCAATAAGATCTTTATTAGTCTTATAAATCGGGTTCCTTTTCTGGAAAGTACGGCACTTATCGTCATGAGCCTTCGTTCCATTGTAGGTCTTGCCATTTTGTTTTTTTTCTTTTCCGCTATGTACCTGTGGATTCCTAACTTTAAGTGCCGTTTTGTATTTGTTATTCCCGGAGCCTTATTAGCTTCCGTTGGATGGGTTGGGTTTTCTTATATTTATTCGGTTTATATTGACAATTTTGCAAATTTTAATACCTATGGAAGCTTGACCGTTCTTATCTTTTGTATGCTCTGGCTTTATTTTTGCATGTATATTCTTTTTATTGGCTGTGAAGTGAATCAATTCCTTTATCATCATTTTATAAAGAAGGAAGAGAAGAATTAGTATTTCACTAATTTGGAATCCTTATAATAATGTTCCAGTACTTCTTTGTATGAAAATCCCGAATCCGTCATTGCTTTTGTTCCATTTTGGCTCATGCCAACTCCATGGCCATAGCCACCTCCTACAAATCGGCAGGAGGTATTTTCTTCCCCCACTTCTTCTACATAAAAGAATCCACTGGGAAGCATTCCAAGGCTTTCAACCTTGCTTCCATCCTGTCGTATAATTTCACTGTAAAGAGGCGCCAGCAAAATGCGAATGTTGAATTCGCTTCCTACTTTAATGGTATTTTCACTTCCTGTAATCACTATTTCCGTAGCCATTCCACAAGTTTGGCGTTTTGTAACTTCTACTTTTAATACCTTGCCAATGGTTTGAATGGGAATGCTTTTGTATTCTTTATTTTCCATAAGGGTTTGAATTAATTGGGGATTGGCCTCATATCGGGTGGCTAATGCCTGATCTATACTTTTTTTCAGCTTACTCTTTGGAATGGTAACCTTCCAGCGATACCATGCACTTGACGTGTCATAGGTCTTATATTTGTCCTGCTCCATAAAATTCTTAAAGGTTGTTTCTTTGGATAAGTCTTTATATTTTTTTTCTGCTTTGCTGCTTTTCTTTTTAAGCTGCAGGCTTCCGGTTAAATAAGGAAGTTCCTCCGTACTGTTCCAAACTTGATTTGCATTTGCCGTATACCCACTGGAGGTGGAAAAATAATACGCCGTAATCATTTCTCCTTCATGTTCTAAAGTCTCCCCACAGGTTGCATTCACCGCTTTTTCCGTTGTTTTATTACCGGGTATATTGTTGTACACCTGATAGGCTGCACTATCGTCTACATGAGCGCCATATTTTCGAAGGCTGTTTGCCAACAGTTGTTTGTATGCATAGCTTCTGGCGCAAACCGACTGAACTTTCAGAGCCTCCACCCCATAAGAAGATGGCATTTCACTGGGAACCACCCCATACAGGTATTGTTCAATGGAAAGTTCGTTTACAACCAGCAATCCCTCTTCCTCTTTTGCGATTTCAATATTTCCCTGATAAGAAGGGGCGATTCCATTTCTATTTATAGAAGATAGTGTAATTTTACCATCTGCCTTATCTGTTTTAATAAGAAGTCTTCCTTCTTTAAAGCATTGGGATTTGGGTGAAATTTTTACTATTTTATTTGCTTTATATTTTTTAACGGTATCTCCATATTTTATTTTAAACCGCTGATTGGATGTAAGTGTGACCTGTTTATGAAAATAGTCCTGAAATCCGGTAGTTTTAATTAAAATTCGTATTGTTTCTGCAATAACCGGCTTTGTAATAATTGCCGCACAAATTTCATTTCCCACAATTACAAATTCTGCATTTTCGTAACCTACCACAATAGAGTTATTTTTGTCCATGGACATTTCTCCATAGGTTCGATAGATACAAAAGTCTTTGGACAGTGGTTTTTTTCCATAATTTTCTATTTCTATAAAATCATCATTGGTAACCAGTACTCGTCCTTTAATTCGGTCCGGCTTAATGCTGACTTTTATGATTTTCCCATTTTCAAGAAAAAGGTCCCCTATCTGATTTTTTAGTTCTTCCTCCATATCCCCGTCCATTGCAAATTCTTTTGTACAACCTTCTACAAATACTTTGAGTATTCTTTCTTGTTTTTCTACAATCCAAACATTGGAAATCTGGGTTTGTTCCTCTGTCACGTCCCCTATATAGAGAATTTCTTTTTCCTTTATAAACACTTTCCTGGAAGTGTCTACATATTGTTTTAAGTTCAATCCATCCCCATAAAAAATCCCTCGGTTGGTAACGGTCTGCCATTTCCCCAGTTGATCTGTATTCTCCCAGCTTTCTATTATGTATAGGGAAGTTTCCGTCAGGGCCGTTTTCTGCTTTTCCATCCAGATACTTTGATATAGTTCCATCCATTCCTTTGGTAGAATGGTATCGTTTTCCCTTTTATGTTCTCTAAACTGTTCCAGTAAAATCAAGGCGTCTCTGGTATCTAAACGCTCCAGTAAATCTTCACATTCTTCATAGGTAAAATAAGCCATTGGTCGAAATGTGTTTTCACTCCCACCTTCGTCTTCGGTCAATCCCATTGTGCAATATCCATTTACAAATTTATCATACCACTTAGAGGGGTTGGTATCCGAATAGGTAATTACTCGTTCCATACTTTCCAGTTCTTCTCTGGAATAATTTAAAAGGCTTATCATTCGTGCAATTTCTCCTCTGGTAATGTGAAGTTCCTGTCCTGTATATTCTTCCAATTCATTACCTGTTTTATTTTCACCCCTCCAAAACATTTGTATTCCTATTAAAATTGCAAGGGTAAACAATCCTACGAAAAATAAAAGTGCCTTTTTTTTCATATCTATTTTTTTCTCCTTTCTAAATTTTCCTAATATTATTATATTATTCCACATGGATTGTACTTATGTCAACTTTCTCCCTATAAAATTAATCCTTGTCAAACATATTTCCTTATGCTATAGTACCCCTTGTAACTGCTTTTCTCGTCGACAAAAAACGACACATTTACATTGGAGGAATTACCTATGTACACAGATACAGTAGATTTTTCTATGGATGTTGTAGAACGCCACCTTTATACAAATGATTGCTGTCAGAGACTTGAAGAAGTTCATGAAGCAAACATTGAGCGGATTGTTCTAGATCCAGAAGAAACTTTAAATTACATTATTTCGAAGTACAATCTTAAGGAAAAGCTAGGTAACATTAATTAAAAAAACTAAAAGGTAGGAGTGGCACTTTGCACTTCTATTTTTTTGTCTTTTATTATTTGTACAAACTGTTTAAAATTGTTTTGGTAATAAAATTTTTTTTGTATAGTTTGACTTTTGTTAAATCATTTGGTACAATATCCTTGTTACATATTTTATATTAATGGGAGGTTACAGATATGTTGGAAAAATTTTTTAAGCTCAAAGAAAACAAAACGGATGTAAAGACTGAAGTTTTGGCAGGTGTTACGACCTTTATGACGATGGCGTACATCTTAGCAGTAAACCCAAGTACCATGACCGCGTTTAATGACATTCTTGGACTAGAGGGTTCCGCAAGAATGAATCCAAACGGTGTTTTCATGGCTACTGCCCTTGCCGCATTTATTGGTACATTGCTCATGGCTCTCTTAGCAAACTATCCATTTGCTTTAGCTCCTGGTATGGGACTGAATGCTTACTTTGCTTACACTGTAGTATTGACAATGGGTTACACCTGGCAGGTTGCTTTGGCTGCTGTATTTGTTGAAGGTGCTATTTTCATCGTTCTTTCTTTAACAAATATTCGTGAAGCCATATTTAATGCCATACCCACAACTTTAAAGTTTGCAGTTAGCTGCGGTATTGGTTTATTTATTGCATTTATCGGTTTACAGAATGCTAAAATCGTTCAGTTAGATCCAAATGTATTAGTTGCATTCCACAAATTCCACGGTGAAGGCGTTACCACAACAGCAAATGTATGCGTTCTTCTTGCTATCTTTGGTGTTATCCTTACTGCAGTTCTTTTAATTAAGAAAGTAAAGGGCGGCATTTTACTTGGTATTTTAGGAACTTGGATTGCAGGTATTATTTGTCAGTTAACCGGTTTATATCAGGTTGATCCTGCAAATAAAGTTTTCTCTCTGCTTCCTGATTTTTCAAGAGGACTTGATTTTGCATCTCTTGGTGATGTTGCTTTCAAGGTAGACTTTTCAGGTATCTTTTCACTTAACTTTTTAGTTGTTGTCTTTGCATTCTTATTTGTAGATATGTTTGATACATTAGGAACCTTAATTGGTGTTTCTTCAAAAGCAAACATGTTAGACAAAGATGGAAAGCTTCCTAGAATTAAAGGTGCTCTTCTCTCTGATGCAATTGCAACCTTAGTTGGTGCTTTACTTGGTACTTCTACAACTACAACTTATGTAGAAAGTGCAACCGGAGTTTCTGAAGGTGGTAGAACCGGTTTAACAGCCTTAACGACTGCTATTCTTTTTGGTCTTTCCGTTTTCTTATCTCCTATTTTCTTAGCAATTCCTGCATTTGCTACTGCTCCTGCACTTATTATTGTAGGATTTTACATGATGGGTTCTGTTGTTAATATTAACTTTGATGATATGTCTGAAGCGATTCCAGCATTCATCTGTATTATTGCAATGCCATTTACATATAGTATCTCCGAAGGTATTTTCTTTGGTGTTATCTCTTATGTAGTTATGAACCTTCTTACAGGAAAAGCAAAAGAAAAGAAAATCAGCTTGCTTATGTATATATTATCCGTTGTATTTGTATTGAAATATGTATTTATATAAATACATTTACTAAATATACAGGATATAAAAAAGATGCCCTCTCTTATGTGTGGCATCTTTTTTATATCTTCTTTATATCTTTTATTTACTTATTGCTTCTTTTTATTTCTTATTGCTTCTTTTTATTTCTTTTTCTTTTTCTTGTCCTTCATCTTTCGCTTTACCTGATACATACTCTGGTCTGCTTCTTCCAGCAATTGGTGAATCCCTTTATCCCCATGAAAACCTATGGCATATCCTGCTGCAAAGCTTATTTTTTTCCAAGGCTCCTTTGCCCCTTTGTTTTCTTCCCGTACCAGACGAACCAATTTTTCAATAAATTCCTTTGCCTTGATCTCATCGCATTCTTCAAACAAAGCAAGGAATTCATCTCCTCCATAACGCCCCGTAAATCCATATTCCCTGCCTATGGTGTCCAGTGCCAGAGAGAAGGTACGAATCATTTTATCTCCTGCCTGATGGCCGAATTCATCATTCATATCCTTTAGATTGTTTAGATCAAACATAATCACGGCCAGGTAGTCTTTATAGGAGTTCTGTTTATAATCTGAAATCTTCTTTTCACAATACACCTTATTGGCAATCCCGATGTAAGGATCATAGTAGGCAATGCGATTTAAATCCCTTGCTTCTGACTTTAACTTTGTATTTTTTATGGAAGCATAAAGAAACAATCCCATCAAAAGGAAAAATACACAATATACCATCATCATGGTCATTTTAATCTTAGACACATAGGATTCCATATAGCCTTGTGCTGCATAAGACGCCAGGTTGGTGTCCTCATAGGTGTCTTCGCTGAGTTTATATAACTCCTTTATATCTTTTCCCTTTCGTATTTCATAAATCTCCTGCTTTATTTTTTCCCATTCTTTTTGTATTTTTTCCAAATATTCCTGATATTTTATATCTTTTAGAATCGGAACTTCATAATCTCCTTCTCCTGTTCGAAGCATAAGTATCATTTCATCCAGCAATTGTATCAGGGAATCATTTTTCTTTTGATTCATTTCCTCTTTCACAACCATCTGGGTTGCTCCACCTATAAATCCAGTATAATGAATGACACGGGCAGCCCCACGAATCCCATTAACGGATTGAATGGAGAAAGCGGCAACTAACAGAAATGCCAGTATCAGTACAATCACCTGCCAAATCTGTCTTAGCTTTGTCCAGTCTTTCTTTTCTTTCGTTTCTTTCGTTTTTTTCAAGATTCCTTCCTTTCTTCTGCACAATCTCCTACTTCTCCCTTTAATATTTCAATTCCATGCTTTAGCTCCGGAAGGATATAATCCAAGCTCTCTTTTACCGCTTTCGGACTTCCCGGCAGGTTCACAATCAGGGTTTGATTTCGAATAACCGATACGCCGCGGCTCAGCATGGCTCTCTTTGTAATTCCCATGGAATAGCTGCGTATTGCCTCTGCAATTCCAGGTGCCATACGGTGTGCTATTGCTAAGGTTGCTTCCGGTGTGATATCTCTGGCAGAAAACCCGGTGCCTCCGGTTGTCAATATTAAATCTACTTTTAATATATCTGTCATTCGTTTTAATTCATCTTCAATTTGGTTTTTTTCATCCGGAATCAATACCTCCGCTATCATTTCGTATTCTCCATTTTCCTTTAAAAGAGCAGCAATCATGGGGCCGCTTTTATCTTCTCTTTCTCCTTTCGATCCCTTATCACTTATTGTAATAATTCCTGCTTTCAACATATCGTCTCCTCTTTCTGTAATATATTAATTCATGATTTAACTTTCTATTCTATACTCTTTAAGGACTCTACCATATCTATTTTTTTCAGTTTATAAAACATAATCCAGTTAATCACCGTAGAGAATATCATCGTAAGTCCCGCACTGAAAATATAACTCTTCCACTGAATTTCTCTTCCAAACATCAATACATCGATTTCTGCTGTCAAAATAACAAATTTATGAAGGATGATGCCAAGGAAGATTCCAACAATCGTTCCAATCATACTGAGCATGATATTTTCTCTATATACATAGCTTGCTACTTCTTTATCATAGAATCCCAGTACTTTAAGGGTTGCCAGCTCTCTTTTTCTTTCATTTATATTAATATTGTTAAGGTTATATAGAACAACAAATGCAAGCAGCCCTGCTGAGATAATCAAAATCCAGATTACAATATCCAAACTATCCAGCATATCTTCAATTCCTTTTCTTGTCTCACTGCAAAACAGGATTTCAGAAGCCGCCGGAATTTCTAAAATCTTTTCTCCAAAATCTGCTTCTTTCGTTTGGTTTTCCTTATGAAACAGGAAGAATAATAGATTCGGTTCCAATGTTTTATGAAAAAGTGTTTCGTAGGTACCCTTTAGCATGTAAACATAATGAAGCGCATAGTTTTCAACGATGCCTCTTACCTTTGCTTCTGCCTTTGTGGTATCATCAATCTTTAGCTGGATTACATCCCCTACGGAAACCCCTAAAAGTAAGGCTGCCTTCTCGGTAAGTATTATTCCATCCCCCGCCAAAGGGAGTTCATACACCTCATGGGTTAAGCGATTGTTTAAGTTTATGTAGTCATCAAAGTCCTCTTCCTGCTCCGGTACAATCAAATATGCCGTCTTCTCTGTATTGCCTTTTGAAATAGTTACGGAGGTTTCATAAATTGGTTTTGCTTTCTTCACTTCCGGCATATTCCTTACCGATTCCAGCAATTCCTCTTTTTTACTTTCTTTTTCTCCATCTTTTATGGTTATGGAGCCACTATAGGTAAATAGCTTTTCATATTGTAGAATCGCAATATCATAAACAGAATCCCGCAGTCCAAAGCCAACCAATAAAAGTGCCATACAGCCGGCAATTCCTATAATTGTCATAAAAAAGCGTTTCTTATAGCGAAAAAGGTTTCTTATACTTGCTTTTTTTGTAAAGCTGATATGTTTCCAAATAAATCCAACTCTTTCTAAGAGCACACGTTTCCCGGGTTTTGGTGCCTCCGGTCTCATTAGTTGTGCTGCCGATTCTCTCATTTCTTTTGCACAGGAAAAATAAGTTGCAAAAATGGTACACAGGCACACAACGGCAATGGAAGTAAGTCCATAATAAAAGTTAAAGGGTGCTAATGCATAGGGTAAATTCACATACATAATGCGATAGGCACCAATAATTGCAAGGGGTAATACTTTCTGCCCGATTACCGTTCCAAAGATTCCTCCTGTAATACTGGCAATTGCTGCATACAGCAAATATTTTGTCGCTATGGTACCTTTCCCATACCCCAAAGCTTTTAAGGTTCCAATTTGCGTTCTTTGCTCTTCTACCATTCTTGTCATGGTGGTTAAACAGACTAAGGCTGCTACCAGGAAAAAAATTACTGGGAATACTTCTCCAATTGCACCAATTCGTTCTGCGTTCTGACCATATTCCGCAAGCACCTGCATTTTATCTCTTCCTAATACATACCATTCCGGTTTTTCAATGTCCGCGATTTCTTCTTTGGCATCTTCAATTTTTTCTTTGGCATCCCCTATCTTTGTTTCTGCTTTCTTTTTTTCTTTGTGGTATTTTTTTTCATTCTTTTTAAGCTTCTTTTCTCCATTCTCTATCTTTTTCTTTGCATCTGCCAATTTCTTTTCATTAACACGTATGGTATTCTCGGCATCTTTTATTTTTTCTTTGGCATCTTTTATCTTCACCTTTGACTTCTCTAGTTTTTCTTCGCCCTTCTTTAGAGAAACTTTGGCTTTTTCCAGTTTTTTTACACCTTCTAAATATTGTTTTTCCCCTTCTTCTATGGTGTTTCTGGAAAAAGCAAGGGTTTTAGATGCTTCGATCAAGGGTTGTTCATTTTTTTCAATTTCACCAAGCATAGCCTTATATTCCGGCTCTGAAAGATAGGCTTTGGATGCTTCCAATTCTGCTTTTTTACCCTCAATTTCCTTACGTGCTGCTGCTAACTCTGTTTCTTTTTCCGTTATGGTTTTCTTTCCGGTTTCCAATTCACCTTTCTTTTTCCTAAGCTCTGCCTTTCCGTCCTCGTATTCCGTCCTTCCGTCCTTTAAATCGGCTTCTCCCTTATTGAGCTCCGTTTCCCCATCCAGAACCTTCTTTTTTCCATCTTCTAGTTCTTTCTGTCCCTCTTTTAGCTTAATTTCTCCGTCTTTTATATCAAGTTTTCCTTTTTTAATATCTTTCTTTGCTTTTACAATTTTTTTCCATCCATCATCCAATTTGTCATTGGCTTCTTTTTCTGCATCGTTTAGCTCTATTTCTGCATCGGCTATTTTATCATTCCCTTCATTAAGAACCGAATGATAGCGAACCTCGCACCGCTCTTCCTTTATATTTTCCACCTTTTTTACTGTTTTTTTAACTAAATCGGTGTATTCCGGACGGTAACTTACCAGTTCTTTTCCACCCTCCACATTGATATTAATTTCTGAATAAGCATCCATGCAAAAGTTGTTCTCCGGAATCATAACGAATCCATTTACTGAGCCATTTCCTATTTGGCTGGATTCTCTTTCTAAGGAAAGATAATAGGGTGTTGTGCCGATTCCCACTACTTTAAACTCGGTGCGATTTATATAGTCCGAAATATCCTGGTCATTTCCCGAGGTTACCGCTATGGTTTCTCCAATATGGTAACCTAGATTTTTCGCTAACGCATTATCAATAATACACTCTTCGTCCTTCTTTGGGTATCTTCCTTCCACTATCCTAATTTTATTCATGTCTTCTGAAAAAGATTGTAATTTTAAAACACTTTGATCATTTTCTCTGTAGGAAAGAACATCGTACGTGTAGCTTCCCTCCGCTTTCTGTATTCCATCCATGTTTTCAATCTGCCGGCGGTCCTCTTCTGTGAGACCATAGGTACCCAAAACACGGATATCCATTAGATTGCTTTCATCAAAATAACGGTCCGCTGACAGCTCCATATCCGGCTTTGAAGCACGAATCCCTGAGAAAAAAGCAACACCCAGTGCAACAATTAAAAATATAGAAAAGAAACGATTTGCACTTTTTTTTATTTCCATAATAAATTCTCTTTTTACCGCTCTTTTTCTCATTTTGAACCCCTCCCCTTTACACATTAAGTGTCTACCTTCATTGTAATTTTTATTAAACTTAACGTCAATAGAATTATTTTCTGATTTCCTTGAAAATTTTAAGGAAATGCATTATTATTTATATATACAAAACTATATATCAGAAAAACAACTTATTATTTAATTTGGAAAGGATGAATTAACTTATGAATCGTTTAAATGAAAATGTATTGGAAATAAGTTCAAAATCAACTTCTGCTTTATGTCTTAGGGCAATTCCCGGACATTTTGCAACAAATCACTCCCATATTAACTATTACCTGGATATGACAACCATAAAGGCAAGGCAAAACGAAGCTGCCGAAGCTGCCTCCAGTTTTGTTTCGAAGTATGTACATAGTACGGCTGTTGATACCATTGTTTGTATGGACGGAACCGAAATCATCGGGGCTTACCTTGCAGAGAAGCTGGCTCATGCCGGTATTCAGTCTATGAATTCCGGAGAGACCATTAATATAGTTTCTCCGGAATATAATTCAAATGGACAGATTATTTTCCGTGACAATCTTCAGCCTATGATAACCGATAAAAATATAATTCTATTGTTGGCTTCTGCCACCACCGGAAAGACGATTCGAAGGGCCTTAGAATGTATTAATTATTACCGGGGAAAAGTTCAGGGAATTTCGGCTATCTTTAGCGCTGTAACTTCCATCAATGGCATTGATGTAGACTGCATTTTCCACAATTCGGATCTTCCGGACTATAATACTTATAATTATACAGAATGTCCTTTCTGTAAAAACAGCCAGAAGTTAGACGCCTTAGTTAACTCCTATGGCTATTCCCGCATCTAACATCTGGATAAAGAGTCTGCTTAGCGCAGCGTGCGCACCCACAGCGGAACATATTTATGTAATAGAGCACTTTTCTATTACATAAAAATTGCCCCCAAACCAATGGTAAGATTATTGATTTGGGGGCTTTTCTTTTTCTTATTGTATCACATCACTCATATCATAAAGTCCGGCTCTGCGTCCCGTTAGGTATTTTGCTGCAGATATACTGCCTTTTGCAAAGACCGCCTTGGAATATGCCGTATGCTTAAATTCAATCACTTCATCCATCCCTGCAAATATAATTTCATGTTCCCCTACAATGGTTCCTCCACGAACAGAGGATATGCCAAGGTCTTTCTTTTCTCGTTTCTCCTGCACCTGTGAACGGTCATATACGTATTCATATTGTTGGTTCATCGCCTGATTGATGGAATCTGCAAAGGCAAGTGCCGTTCCGGAGGGTGCATCTATCTTTTTGTTATGGTGTTTTTCTATGATTTCCACGTCAAACCCTGCCGGTGCCAAGGTCTTTACTGCATCCTTTACAAGCTTTAAGAGCATATTCACCCCAAGAGACATATTGGCAGATCGAAGAATCGCCACTTTTTTGCCAGCCTCTTTCATTCGCTCCATCTGTTCTTCTGAAAGTCCTGTGGTGCAAAGGACAAGAGGGATTTTTTTATCTACTGCATAATCCAGCAGGGCATTCACTGCTTTGGGGGATGCGAAGTCTATAATGGCATCGGCTTCCACCTTACAGTCCCAAATATCTTTGAAAACCGGATAGTCTTCCTGCTTACTGTCGTTGATATCAATTCCTGCAACAATTTCTGCATTTTCATCTTCCTTCACAATGGAAGTAATGGTTTTCCCCATAGCTCCATTGCATCCGTGCATTATAATTTTTATCATAATGTGCTCCTTTTGGGTCTATTTTAAAATTCCGCTCTTCTTCAGCTGATCTTTTAAGATTGCTGCATTGGCTGGTTCCATTTCGGTAAGGGGTAGTCTTAAAGAGCCAACCTCCATTCCCATCATGTTCATCGCTGCTTTTACCGGTATGGGATTAACCTCAGAAAACAAGGTCCGAATGACAGGGAGATATTCAAGTTGAAGTTCCAGACTCTTTTTATGATTTCCTTCTAAATATTCCATAACAATATCATGGGTTACTCTGGGAGCAATGTTGGCTAATACGGAAATAACTCCAATTCCTCCTAAAGAAAGAACAGGAACAATCTGATCATCGTTTCCTGAGTATAAATCTATCTTTCCCTGGGTCAGTTCCATTATTTCTGCAATCTGTGAAATATTTCCACTGGCTTCCTTGATTCCAACAATGTTATCCACATCATGGAATAGTTTTGCAACGGTTGGGGGCGCAATATTTACACCGGTTCTGCTGGATACACTATAGAGTATAACGGGTATCTTTACTGCCTCTGCTATCGTTTTAAAGTGTGTATAGAGTCCATTCTGGGTCGCTTTATTGTAATAAGGAGTTACACACAGTAAGGCGTCTACTCCTGCTTCTTCTGCCTCTTTTGACATCCAGACTGCACTATGGGTACAGTTGGAGCCGGTTCCTGCAATAACCGGTACTCTTTTATTTACATGATTGACACATTCTGTGATTACTTTTAAATGTTCTTCTTCACTTAAGGTGGAGCTTTCACCGGTAGTACCGCATATAATAATGGCGTCCGTTCCTCCCTGAATCTGATCATCAATTAATTCTTTCAGTTTATCGTAATTAACTTCTCCACTTTTTTTCATAGGTGTAACAATTGCAACACCGGCTCCTTTAAAAATAGCCATATTAAATCCTCCTGATTTTTCTTCCTGTACATAACTGGAATTACTATAGTATATTCCCATTCTAAGAATCTTGTTCTCAAAAGCAAAAGAGTCGACAAGGAGTCGACTCATAAAGAACATACTGGCATCATAATCTGCATTCATTCCAGTAGCCCTCCATCAATAGACTGATGACAGTAACATGGTTCTTCACCATATTCCCAGATAAAAGGTCCTCAAGCTCCATCTACCTTCGGCATGATTACCTTTCAAAAGACTTCTTCTATGCTTGAGCATATCCACCTCTTTACTCTTTAATAATGCGCCTCTACTCTTCTTTTTTATGTAGTTGTATCGTAATACATTCCTTTCCTTTTGTCAATAACAATTCTTATTTTATTTGCCTTATCACCATTCTTATTTTATTTGCCTTATCTCAGAAATGGTCTTTACATATTGCTTTAATCCCTCCGGTAGATTGTGCCCCGTTAAAATTAATTTGTTGGTATCACTTAATAAGGAAATCAAATTAATAATATCCGTTTCCGTAATAATGTTATAATCAATCAGCCCCAATACTTCATCTAAAATCAGCAATTCACATTCTCCGGTCTCCACTACCTTTTTTGCAAAATTAAAGCCATTGAGAATATTGCTTCTTTCTTCTTTTTGCTCTTCCTCTGATAATTTATCAAAACATTCTGTTTCTTTTTCAAATCGAAATAGTTTTACTTCCGGTTCCATTTTTACAAGAAAACTAAATTCATCCAAGTCCTTTCCTTTCAAAAATTGAATCACGATAACCTGGCGTCCCTGGCTGGCCTCTTTGATGCACTGTCCTATTGCTGCAGATGTCTTTCCCTGACCATTTCCATAAAACACATGAACTTCTTTACTCATAACGTATCCTCCAGTTTCATACAAGGATGGTTTCATCCTTCTTTTCCGCTATACAGAAAAGTCTGTACTTAGTATAACACCTTTTTATTAAGAAATCTATCCTTCTACATATTCTAATTTACTTACAGAAACTTCATATGCCGTTCTTTTTTCAATGTCCTCCTCTGAAAGTTTTTTTTGGTATTCCCGGCTTTGAATTCTTCCCCACACATGAATATGGCCGCCAACTGTAAAGTTTTCTGCAAATCTTGCATTTCTTCCCCATGAAATACAGGGTATGTAATCCGATTTTCCATAGGGACGGTTTACTGCCAATAAAAGATCTGCAATTTCTCGTCCAAGTGGTGTTTTTCTGTAAATTGGTGGTTTACAGATATAGCCATCGAGAAAAATGTGATTTGGTTTTTGGCTTTCATAGTCTTCCTCACAAACATTGACTTCTCTTGCAAAGACCGAAAGAACCAACTTGTTCTTTTCTTCTTCGTGTTTGTTATATGACCGAAACTGCCCCAATACTTCAATATAGGTTCCCCTGTAGTCTCTTGTCACATCCATCAGACGTTCGGATACCATAAGTGGTATCACATCGGAAGAATCGCTTAACCGCTTTACGTCAACCTCTAATATGTAAAATCCTTCTCCAAACACCTCATGGCTAAATTGAAAGCCACTTACTACCTCCCCTGCAATACTCACCTGGTTGTTATCAAATACTTTATCTGTCATCTGTATGACTCCTCTCTTTTTTCGAATCGGTATCTTTATAGTTTTGTCACTATTAAATATATTCCAAAATTCAGAAAAGGAGAACTGTTTTCCATTGACAAAATTCGAGACTGGCAAAGAGACAGTCTCGACATTTTATTCCTTTATTATTTATTTCCCAGGGCAAATGCTTCATGAACTGCATTCACTGCGGTGTCTACATACTTCTCATCAATCAGCACCGTGACCCGGATTTCAGATGTGGAAATCTGCTTAATATTTACATTGGCATCATAAAGTGCTTCAAACATTTTCGCCGCAACTCCGGCGTTTGTCATCATTCCGGCACCAACAACGGATACTTTTGCAACATTTTTTTCTACTTCCACACAGGTACATTTCAGACTTCCGGTTCTGTGACTTTCAATAATTTCCACGGCTTCATCCGCTACG
Source organism: Acetivibrio sp. (assembly GCA_036658435.1). GTDB lineage: Bacteria > Bacillota > Clostridia > Lachnospirales > Lachnospiraceae > DIGJ01. The sequence continues at coordinate 30,491 of JAVXEO010000003.1, read as the reverse complement.
TCCTCTGCTACGGTGAAACTAATATCTTTCGTTCCATTACGACCAACCGATTGTAGAATAATGTCAACATTTATACCATGATTTGCCAGATGATTAAATAATTTAAATGCCACTCCCGGTCTGTCCTCTAATTCAACCACAGCAATACGTGCCGTATTTTTATCGCTGGCCACTCCACTAACAAGCATTTTCTCCATTTTCACTACCTCCTTAACGATGGTTCCCTCTGATTTATTAAGACTGGAACGTACAACCAGTTGTACTCCATATTTTTTAGCCATTTCTACGGAGCGGTTATGAAGCACTCCTGCACCCAGTGACGCCAGTTCTAACATTTCATCATAGGTGATTTCATCTAATTTAGACGCATTTTTAACAATCCTTGGATCTGCGGTATAAACACCCTCTACATCCGTATAGATTTCGCAGGAATCGGCTCTTAAAACCGCTGCCAGGGCAACTGCTGTGGTATCGGATCCTCCACGGCCCAAGGTCGTATAATCATCATATTTATTAATTCCCTGAAATCCGGTTACAATTACTATTTTTTTATTGGATAATTCATGTTTAATACGGTCGGTATCCACTCTTTTCAGTCTTGCATTGGAATAAGTTTCCGTTGTATTCATTGCAACTTGAAACCCATTCAGGGAAACTGCAGGTACTCCAAGAGAGTCTATTGCCATTGCCATTAGCGCTACCGAAGTTTGTTCCCCCGTTGTTAACAGCATATCCAGTTCCCTTTTGGATGCGCTGGGATTAATATCTTTTGCCTGTGCAAGAAGTACATCCGTCATTTTACCCATTGCTGATAATACAACTACTACCTGATTTCCTTTTTGATAATCTTCAATACATCTTTTTGCCACATGAAAGATTTTGTCTTTGTCTGCTACCGATGTACCACCAAATTTCTTTACGATTAGCATATGTCGCCTCCTATAGTTCTAAAAGTTCGTCAATTAATTTATAGCCATCTTCTAAATAATTGCCGCTTTGTTTTGCATCTTTTTCATTGTAATGCCAGTCTTCCTTTTTCTTTACCCGGCTGTCATAAAGCATATAGGGTACCGGATCGCTGGTATGGGTTCGGCAGGCAAGGGGAGTGGGATGATCCGGCATAATCAGCATTCGGTATGCCTCGCCTGATTGGTCCATCTCCTCTTTTACAATGCGAATTACCCTTTGGTCCAAGGATTCAATGGACTCAATTTTATTGGAAAGATTTCCCTGATGTCCCATTTCGTCCGGTGCCTCTACATGAATATACGCAAAATCATATTCCTTGTCAAGTAAAGCTTTTACACACGCCCTTGCTTTCCCTTCATAATTCGTATGAAGAGTTCCATTGGCTCCATCCACGATAATATTCGTCATTTTTGCTCCAACGGCAATTCCTTTTAATAAATCTACGGCGGAAATCATAACGCCGCGTTTGCCTGTTTTTTCTTCAAAGGAATCCAAGGATGGTCTGGTACCGGCCCCCCAAAACCAAATGGAGTTGGCTTTATGAAGTCCCTTTTTCGCTCTTTCTATATTTAATGGATGTGTATTTAAAATATCAAAACTCTTTTCCATCATTTCTCTAAGAATAGGGTCTTTCGGAAGATAGGCTCCAATCTGTTTCGTTAAAATATCATGTGGCGGTGTTAATTCCACTACGTCGCCTCTATCCCAAATGGTAAGATGACGATAACTGGTTCCCCGGTAGAACTGATATTTTTCACTTTCCAGTTCTTTTTTTACAGCATCTAATAACACAGCAGCATCTTCCGTGGAAATTTCACTTGCGCTATGATCTATTATGGTTCTTTCCTCATAAGGAATTTCTTCTTCTGAAAGGGTTACGATATTGCACCGCAGTGCAATGTCTGTATCTTTCATAGCTACCCCAATACTCAGTGCTTCAAGTGGAGAGCGTCCTGTGTAATATTTTCTCGGGTTGTATCCTAAAACCGCTAAATTAGCGGTGTCACTTCCCGGGCTCATGCCTTCGGGTATGGTATGGGCCAATCCAATTTTGGAAACTTTAGCAAGTGCATCCATAGAGGGTGTGTTTGCATATTCCAGTGGGGTCTTTCCCTCTAGGGCTTCAATTGGTTCATCCGCCATTCCATCCCCTAAAACAACAATATATTTCATACTAATAACCCTGCCTTTCCAACTTCTGTATGCTTTTAAAATCCAGCCCGTATCCGGCTTCTTACATGGAGTCCGGCTGCTTTTTCTTTAAATTCATGTTCTTTCATTCTCTGGGTTATAAATCCATAGTCTCCAACCAGTCCTGCCGGTACCTCTTCTATTTTTCCAAAGATGTCTTTTGCCTTCTGTTCTTCTGCACTTGGAACACGTACAAAAAAGCGTTGTTCCATTTCATTAAAATCGGCAAGTTCTAATTTTTTGCTGTTCCATATTGTCATTATATTCGTGCCTAAATGTTTCGTTGCATCCACCACATCCGATACGACCGCGCTGGCCGTTGGAAGTTTTCCAGCACCCGCACCATAAAACATAACGTCACCTAAGAGATTTCCTTTTACAAAAATAGCATTAAAAACGCCGTTTACACTATATAATGGGTTATCGCTTTTAATCATCATGGGAGCAATCATTGCAAATACTTTCTCCCCTACTTTTTTACTGGTTCCGAAAATCTTGATTGCAGCACCTATGGATTTTGCATAAGCAATGTCAATATCCGTAATTTTTGTAATTCCTTCGGTATAGATATCTTCATGATCTACCTGCATTCCGTAAGCCAATGAAGTTAAAATAGCGATTTTGCGGCAGGCATCATAGCCCTCTACGTCTGCCTCCGGATTCTTTTCTGCATATCCCTTTTCCTGGGCTTCCCTTAAGGCATCTTCATATTTACAGCCTTCATATGTCATTTTTGACAGAATATAATTTGTCGTTCCATTAAGAATTCCGGTGATTTCCTGAATTTCATCTGCGGTTAAGGATTGGTTAAGGGGACGGATAATAGGAATTCCACCACCCACACTGGCTTCAAATAAAAAGTTGACCTTTTTATTTTTTGCAATTTCAAGGAGTTCTGCCCCATGTTTTGCAACCAATTCTTTGTTGGAAGTACATACACTTTTACCACTTTCCAATGCCTGTTTTACAAAGGTATAGGCCGGGTTAACACCACCCATTGTTTCTACTATAATCTTTATGTCCGGATCTTTTAAAATTACGTTATAGTCGTGAACGATCTTTTCTTGTATGGGGTCTCCCTGGAAGTCTCGCAAATCCAGTACGTATTTCACATTTATTTCCTGACCGGCACGTTTACTGATGCTTTCCCGATTGGTATTTAATACCTCAACAACACCGGATCCCACTGTGCCATAACCTAATACACTAATATTTATCATTTTATGCTAACTCCTATTTTCCCCATTTATTCTCTGGATAATATTTTTAATGCCCGAATTCCCGGAATTCCTTCCATTGCGTCTACCATCATCATCACATCTACCGTGGATGGATGAATCTCTACGCTGATGGTTAAGGGTGCAATTCCATTAACCGGAATACTTTGATTTATGGTAAGCACGTTAGCTCCACTCTTTGCCACCTCACTGAGAACCAAAGACAGGATTCCCGGTTCGTCCTCCATCTGCATCATAAATGTAATGGTCTTTCCTTTTGCATTTTCCGTAAAGGGAAGAATATCGTCTTTATACTTATAGTAAGAACTACGGCTGATTCCTGCGGATTCCGTTGCTTCTTGTACGGTCATTGCTTTTTCAGACTCCAGCATTCGGTTCGCTTCTACTACTTTAATCAAAACTTCGGGCAATGCTTTCTTCTTTACAATGAAGTACTTCTCCTTATCGTATCCCTTTTCCATTAACTTTTTTACCTCGCAAATTTCTTCACTGTTTTTTTGAAATCCATCCTTGGGCTTTTAAAAGTTCGGCACAAAGTACGGCACCACCTGCGGCGCCTCTCACGGTATTATGGGAAAGACCTACGAATTTGTAATCGTATACGCTGTCTTCTCTTAAACGTCCCATTGAAATACCCATTCCATTTTCAAAATCCACATCCAGTTGTACTTGTGGTCGATTATCTTCTTCTAAATATTGAATAAACTGTTTTGGCGCACTGGGAAGATTCAGCTCTTGAGGAAGTCCCTTGAAGTTTACCCAGCGGTTAATAATTTCTTCTTTGGTTGGTTTCTTTTCAAAGGATACAAATACAGCGGCTGTATGACCATTTAATACAGGAACACGAATGCACTGTGTGGTAATCAGGGGTTGTTCTGCTTTTACAATCTTTCCATTTTCTACTTTTCCCCATAGTCTTAATGGTTCCTGCTCGCTTTTTTCTTCTTCTCCACCAATAAAAGGAATGACATTTTCTATCATTTCCGGCCAATCCCGAAAGGTTTTTCCTGCACCGGAAATTGCCTGATAGGTAGTGGCTACCACTACTTTTGGTCCAAATTCCTTTAATGCCGTCAGCGCCGGTGCATAACTTTGAATGGAACAGTTTGGTTTTACGGCTATAAAACCTCGTTTTGTTCCCAAGCGCTGTCTTTGATAAGGGATGACCTCAAAATGTTCCGGATTGATTTCCGGCACTACCATAGGAACATCCGGTGTCCATCTATGGGCACTGTTATTGGAAACCACCGGCGTTTCCGTTTTTGCATAAGCTTCTTCAATTGCTTTGATTTCTTCTTTTGACATATCCACTGCGCTAAATACAAAGTCAACTTCTGCTGCCACAGTTTCTACTTCATTTACATTTCGTACCACTAATTTTTTTACATTTTCCGGCATTGGCGTCGTCATCTTCCAGCGGTTTCCTACGGCTTCTTCATATGTTTTTCCTGCACTTCTTTCACTTGCCGCTACTAATGTAACCTCAAACCAAGGATGGTTTTCAAGTAATGAAATAAATCTCTGTCCTACCATTCCGGTACCACCTAAGATACCAACTTTTAACTTATCACTCATATTCAAACTCCTTTGCCATTATGTTTTTCTCTTGCGGACATTTGTCTCGTTGAGAAATATAGTACACCTTTTTATTTGAAAATACAACAAAAAATTCTTCTCAAAAGAATTTTTTGTGAAATCTATATAATATTATTTACGGTATCCTCACTAAGTTGTGCATTTTCGCTTTGCCACTTTATCGTTTTATCGCCTTATCGTTTTGCCGTAATAAATCAAAAATATTCTCCTGCTTTTATTCGTTTCCTATAGTTCTCCAATAATGTCACCAGTCCCTCCATGTCATCCACTTCATTTACCCCATTGCGAAGTTTAGAAGAACCGGGATAACCGGCTGTATACCAGGCTACGTGTTTCCGCATTTCTCTTATTCCAATGTAGTTTCCCTTAAAATCAATTTGCAGTTGTGCATGGCGTAATATCATCGATATTACTTCCTCTATGTTCGGTTTTTCTATCCATTCATTTTTCTCAATATACGCTTTTATCTGGTGAAATATCCATGGATTTCCCTGGGCACCTCTGGCAATCATGATTCCATCACAGTGGGTTTCTTCTATCATTCTTTTGGCATCCTGGGGGGTACGAATGTCTCCATTTCCAATTACAGGAATGGAAACCGCTTCTTTTACTTCACGTATCACGCTCCAGTCTGCCTCTCCATGATAGTACTGTTCTCGGGTACGTCCATGTACTGCTACCAAAGCCCCTCCGTTGTCTTCAATTCGTTTTGCTATTTCTACTGCATTGGAGTCGGTATTGGAAAATCCTTTTCTTATTTTAACGGTAACGGGTTTTGAAATACCGGAGGAAACCGCTTTTACGATTTCTCCAACCAGTTTTGGATTCTTCATCAAGGCAGAACCTTCCCCGTTGTTGGTTACCTTTGGCACCGGACAGCCCATATTGATGTCTAAAATATCAAAATTTCTGTCTTCCACACGTTTTGCCATTTCGCTCATAATTTTAGGGTCTGCCCCAAAAAGCTGCAAGGCTACCGGTCGTTCTTTTTCTTCTATTGTAAGCAAAGGTTCTGTATTTTTGTTATTGTATAGAATTCCCTTTGCACTTACCATTTCCGTGTATAATAAATCTGCACCCTGTTCTTTGCACAAAATACGAAAAGGCAGGTCCGTTACTCCTGCCATTGGTCCCAATGCAATATTTCCCTGTATTTTTATATTTCCAATTTTTAAATTCATGCCGGTTATTTCCTATCTATTTTTCTTCTGTCAAAGAATTTATTCCATTTTCATTTAAAATAAAGGCTTTATAGTAAAGTTCCAGTGCTTCTAAAAGCTCAACTTTTTCTTCTTGCAGCTGTTTGATTTTTAATACACTTCCTATTTCATCAAATAAAAGATCGCCTTCATCTGCGGTCACATGAAACAGAAGCCTTCCTTCTTCATCAAATTCCATCGTCATTATGCCGCCTATATCTTCACTATATAAAACACACATAATTTTTAATTCTTCTTTTATTATTTCCGGGAGACCTTTAAATACGTCATCTAAATAAAATTTCTTTTCATAGGCACTGCAGCCACATAATATCTTTTTCTTACACATATCCATACAATCCTCTTACTGATACTTCACCCGATATAATGGGGATTATCGTTCCTTCCACCTCAATTAAAAGTTCACCTTTTTCATTAATTCCTTTTGCAATCCCGATTATTTCTTCCTGAGCTCCCAGTACTCTAACCGTTTTCCCTTTATTAACCAAAAGGGAGTTGTATTCTTCCAAGAGTTTCTGTAAATTTTGGGTTTTTAAAAACTCCAGATAGTAGGTTTCAAAATTTTTCATAATTTTACAAATCAAAGAAGCACGTTCTACCCTTTTTTCACCTTCCAAATAAAGAGAGCTTGCTGTTTCACAAAGTTGATCCGGAAAGATTTCTGTATTGGCATTGATTCCAATGCCTACAATAACGTAATGAATATAATCCACTTCCGAACTCATTTCCGTTAGTATTCCACAAATCTTTTTGCCATTTATTACTATATCATTGGGCCACTTTATTTTTGCCTCCAACCCGGTTTCTTCTTCTATCCCTTTTGCAGCAGCAAGGGCTGTTACCAAAGTCAGCATGGACGCATGTATGGGTTCTATTTGTGGTTTTAAAATAAGAGACATCCAGATTCCCATTCCTTTTGGGGATTCCCAGTTTCGTCCCCTTCTTCCTTTTCCCTGGCTCTGGCTTTCTGCAATAACTAAAAGTCCATGGCTATCCTTTTTTTCTGCAAGACGCTTTGCCTCCATGTTGGTAGAATCCACTTCATCCTGGTACACCACTTTTCTTGCAATTTCTTTGGTGGACATACGGCTTTCTACCGCTTCCCTGGTTACAGCGTTGGGAGTGGTTAGAATACGGTACCCTTTGTTTGTAACGGATTCTATTTCATATCCATCTTCTTTTAATTGATTGATTATTTTCCATACTGTGGTTCTAGAAACTCCCAGTTCTTCACAAATCTTCTGTCCTGAAATATAGTTCTGCTTTTCCAATAGCATCTTTAATATTTTGCTTTTCATATGGATTCCCCCTTTCTGATTATCTTACTGCAAGTAAAAAGAAAAGTCCCACAAAAACAGTGATTATACTGACCATAATCAATGACATGCCCATATTTCGTGAACCTTTTTCTTTATATTTTTTCACACCGTTGGACAAATTCATTCCTCCTGTCAGTAAAAACATAAGAGCAATCACGATTGTATTACTTGGAAATAAAAAGAACAAAATAATGGTCACTATTAATACAAGACCTGTGAACAGGTTAATAAAATCCATCCACAGGTTATTTTCTTTTATCTTTTTTAATAAGTTCTTCACTTAAAAATCTCCTACTTTACACTTCTTTTATCAAGGGGTGTATAATCTGTATGTGGTGCAACTGACTTGTAAGCAGGTCTGATGATCTTTCCATCATTAATGATTTCTTCTAATCTATGTGCACTCCATCCTGCGATTCTTGAAATTGCAAAAATTGGTGTATATAATTCATAGGGAAGTTCCAGCATACTGTATACAAATCCACTGTAAAAGTCAACATTTGCGCTAACCCCTTTATAGATTTTACGCTCCTGTCCAATTACCTGAGGTGCCAGTCTCTCTACTATGGAGTACAAACCAAATTCCTTTTCCATTCCTTTTTCTTCAGAAAGGCTCTTTACAAACTTTTTGAAAATGCAGGCTCTTGGATCGGAAATAGAATACACCGCATGTCCCATACCATAAATAAGACCTTTTTGATCAAATGCCTTTTTATTTAAGATGTCAACCAGGTATTGCTCCACTTCCCCTTCATCTTCCCAATTTTTAACATGCTGCTTCATGTCTTCAAACATACGCATTACCTTTATGTTTGCTCCACCATGTCTTGGTCCTTTTAATGATCCTAAAGATGCTGCAATTGTAGAGTAGGTATCCGTTCCCGAGGAACTTACTACATGTGTAGTAAAAGTAGAGTTATTACCACCACCATGTTCTGCGTGTAAAACCAAAGCAATATCCAGTATCTTTGCCTCCAGCTTGGTAAATTTACTATCCGGTCTTAGTATATGAAGAATATTTTCTGCCGTAGACATCTCTTTCACAGGTGCATGAATGAATAAGCTGTTTCCATCATGATAATGACTGTATGCCTGATATCCATACACAGAAAGCAGTGGGAATAAGGCAATCATCTGCAGACACTGACGCAATACATTTTCTACGGATGTATCATCTGCCTTGTCATCATAAGAATATAGCGTTAAGACACTTCTTGCAAGGGTATTCATCATATCTTTGCTGGGTGCTTTCATAATAATATCACGTACAAAGCTTGTTGGCAGATCTTCACGATATTGTGCCAGCAAATCGCAGAAATTCTTTAGTTCTTCTTTATTTGGTAAGTTTCCAAAAAGTAAGAGATATGCCGTTTCCTCATATCCAAAACGGTCTTCTTTAATAAATCCTTCTACAATATCCTCAATGTCAATTCCCTGGTAATAAAGCTTTCCTTCCATAGGAACCATATCATGGTCAACCATGGTGTAAGATCGTATCTCTGAAATCTCGGTAAGACCGGTTAATACTCCTTGTCCGCTGATGTCACGAAGTCCTCTTTTTACTTCATATTTAAGATATAATTCCGGGTCAATCTTCATATTCTTCCGGCATTTTCCTGATAAACGTGTAATTTCTTCATTATTTGTTTCCGAATAAAACTCTGCCATATAGTGTCTTCCTTTCTTTTCTCTACTTTGCATTCACATTTCTGAATGATTTACAGTATAGCACATTGTTTTCCTACTGTGAAGTAATAAAGAAAATGTTTTTAATTTTTTGGATTACATCATCCTGCTGGTCTTTTGTTAGTTTAGGATACATGGGAATACTGATTATTCCCCGATATAGTTCCTCTGCTTCCCTGCAATAAACATTCTGATATCCGTTTTTTTGATAATATGGATGTTTATAAACCGGAATATAATGTACATTTACACCAATTTCTGCTTCCCTGAGCTTTTCAAATATTTCTTTACGTACCTCGCCTTTAACACGTATCACATAAAGATGCCAGCTGCTTTGGCACCCTTCCTTTTGATAGGGAAGTACCAGTCCCTCTATATTTTTTAGATTTTCATTATAATAAGCAGCGATTTCCTGTCTGCGTTCTACAAAAGTCTCTATACGATTCATTTGACTGATTCCCAATGCACACTGTACATCGGAAATCCGGTAATTATAGCCTAGTATCTGTTGTTCATAATACCAAGAGCCCTCTTCTTTTTCTAGATTTTCTTCTTCTCTTGTAATTCCATGGGAGCGAAGCAATTTTAATTTCTCATAGAGTTCTCTGTTATTGGTGGTAATCATTCCGCCTTCACAAGTGGTAATATGTTTGACGGGATGAAAACTAAAGCAGGTCATGTCAGATAATCCGCCCACTTTTTTCCCCTTATATTCGGCTCCCAAAGCATGAGCGGCGTCTTCAATTACACACAGATTATGTTCCTTTGCAATTTGGTGAATTTCATCCATTTCACAAGGTTGTCCCGTATAATGAACCGGAATGATTGCTTTTGTTTTTTTGGTAATATTCTTTCGGATGGCTGCCGGAGAAATGTTATAAGTCTCTCTATCCACATCGGAAAAAACCGGTGTGCCTTCACAATAAAGTACACAATTGGCCGAGGCTGCAAAGGTAATGGGTGAGGTAATTACCTCATCTCCTTGTTTTATTCCCGCTGCCATACAAGCAAGGTGTAAGGCCGCTGTCCCATTTGCTACGGCAACTCCATACTTTGCGCCAACATAAGTTGCCACTTTTTCTTCAAATTCTTTTACTTTGGGCCCTGTTGTCAAATAATCAGACCGTAAAGTATCCACAACTGCCTGTATATCTTCTTCTTCTATCCACTGTGTACCATAAGGTATATACATATTAGTCTTCGTTCCTTTCTTCTGCCTGAACGCACCGGGCTGCAATTCTTTCTGCCCCATTTCCATCAATCAATTTCTGCATCTTCAGGCTAATCTGCTTTCTATTTTCATAATCCTTCTCCAACTCTTCTATAGAGAGGGCGATGGTCTGGCAGCAAGTCTCCATCCCATTTCTTGCATCCCCTGCATAAGGAATAATTTTCTGTTTCGCAAATTCCTGTGCACCCTCTATCTGGTTATCTGTAAAGCTAAAGCTAACCGTAGGAAGTCCACAAGCTGCCAGCTCATAAAGTGTGGTTCCCCCTGCGGATATTGCCAAATCACAGGCTTTCATAATATCTGTCATTTTTTTTACATTTTTATAGATTCTTACGTTTTTATATTTTTTTTCTAATTTGTGCAGTTCCTCATAGTTTCCATTCATGGCTCCGCAAATTATATAAAAACAACAATCCTTTTCCTTTAGTTTTTCAAAAATTTCTATTTCCATACGAAAAGGATCGGTTCCTCCTGTTGTAATTAAAATATTTTTTACTTTCCCGGATAATCTTGGTTTTATTCCTTGAAATTCTTCCCGCAGAGGAATGTAATCGCATCCCAAAAGCAGTGTTGTCCCGCTTTCTTTATAGTTTTCTTCATAATGATATAGGGGGTATTGAATTCCATAGTTAATCAAGGTGTCTACCGGATATAAAAAGCGATTCAAATCATCCATATAAAAGACAGAAACTACTTCTTTTAGCTGTTCTAAATATCTCGGGGTAATAAAATAGGAATCCACCAACAACTTTTTTATATTACATTCTTTGATTAAGGTAAGAAGCGTGGGAAGTTCTCCTTCCATATCACTCCATGAAGTATGTAAGCACCGAACCGAAAATCCATTTTCTTCTATTAGTCTTTTGGGTTCCTCATCGGCTGTAATAAAAACACAGGATTCTCCCATTTTTTCTATCTGCCCCGCAATTGCCATGCACCGCATGACATGGCCGGAAGCAATGGTTTGGTTTCCATCTACGCGTAGGTAAAACATATCTCTGGCCACACCCTTTCACACTTCGAAAGACCCAATGGGATCTCCATATTCATAATCCTGCTTTGCTTCTTTATCTAAAAGTGCAGCATAATATTTTGGTTTTAATCCATCTCCGGGACGAATGCTTCGAATGTTTTCCCTGGTAAACTTTTCTCCCTTTTTAATATCCTTCACTGCAAATAAGGAACGTCTTACCTGTACTTCCTTTTTTTCTTGCTGGGTTAAATCATAAGTGCCTTTCCCCATAATTTTCAATGTATTTTCTACATCACAAACCATCTTTGCAAAGTCCTTTATTTCTGTGGAAAATCCAATATCGGCACTTTCACTTTCTTTATTCAGACAAACATGCTTTTCAATAATTTTTGCTCCTAAAGATACGGCAATAATATCCGCCAAAGAGCCTAAGGAATGATCCGAAAGTCCCACCGGCACATTAAAACGTTTCTTCATGTCCGGAATTAGCGAAACATTCATATTCTCATATTCCGCCGGATACTGGGAGCAACATTTCAAAAGTATAATTTGTTCGTTTCCATTTTTTTTACAAGCAGAAATTGCTTCTTCAATTTCTTCTATACTTCCCATTCCACAAGAAAGAATCATTGGTTTTCCCTTCTTGGCAATATATTCAATTAACGGAATGTCCACCAATTCAAAAGACGCAATTTTATAAAATTCAATGCCTATTTCTTCGAGAAAGTCTACAGATGTAGTATCAAATGGAGTAGAGAGAAAATCAATTCCTATTTCTTCACATTTTTCTTTGATTGCTTGCTGCCATTCCCAAGGTGTGTATGCTTTTTTATACAAGTCATAGTAGGTATAGCCATCCCACAAACCACCTTTTATCTGAAATGGCGGTTTATGGCAGGGTATGGTTAACGTATCCGCCGTATAAGTCTGTATCTTCAGGCAATCTGCTCCCGCCTTCTTGGCCTCCTCAACGATTTTTAAGGCCGTTTCTAACTTTCCACCGTGATTTGCCGACATCTCCGCAATAATATATACGCCGCTCTTCATTTTTTCATATAAATGTATCATGCTGGTAACCATACCTTTCCTGTTCTGGAATTTGTCTATTTACGTTCGATCCTTACAATTTGAGAGGCTGCATCCAGGATGTCCTCTAAAAAAAACTGGATTCCATTTTGCATAACGGATGCAATCTCCTCTAAATCTTCTTTATTCAATGCACACTCAAATGCTTCTACACTATTACTAATTTGCTTCGAATTAATTTTACTTTTATTCTCCTGAATTAATTCCATACAAGCATTGGTAACCTCAATAACCCAGTTTAATCCATCTGCAAACTGATGAAGTAAATCCAAGGTATCCCCTTGCAAGTCTTCACTTAATTCCCGGGAAATTGTAGGCAGTATACGTAAAAGTTTTTTATCATATATACAAAGTTCTTCCAAAGCTTCCATCTGTCTTTTCCTGATATTTTTCATAATAATACCATGCCTTTCCAGAGTCTTTACTATATAGTATCGGACATTTTATGAATTTTGACAAGTGGAAGCTGCTATTTTATTCTGAAAGATAGTAAACATTTCGATACCTTTCACCGGATATAGAAACCGTACGCTCTCCCCAGCTTTCTGTATAGTAATCTGCATATATTCTAGCGTAGCAGTATCCATCCCTTCCTTTGTATAGATAAGAACAGTTGCTATAATTTGTCGGGTAAATACCCGCAGAAGTACATTTTTTACCCGTAGAAAGGTAGACTTGGCTGGGATCATTTTTTGTATTTAGTCTGCAGTCTAGATAGTATCCGGTTTCATCCAGCTTTCCCCCGTTTTGCAGTCCCCAATGCTCTATAACAATTGACCTGTCCTCTAGCAATTTTTCTTCTACAATTCGTTTTCCATTTGCGCTTTGTATTTTTAAAATATTGGATGCCATAACATTAAAGTTCTCATTTCCTGTGGTAGACACTCCTTTTTTTGAAATAGCATCCGCAATTAAGCCTTTTCCCCAAATCAAATGTTGATTGAGTTCCCCATATTTTGTATTCGCTTCTAAAAGCTGGCTGTTTATTTGCTGTTTTTGTGCTATAACATTCTGAAGCTGGTTATTTATTTGCCGGTTTTCTGCTTCCGCATTTTGAAGTTTCCCGTTTATTTGCTGTTTTTCTCCGGTTAACTTTTCGGTCTCTTGTTGTAATAAAATTATGGTTTGGTCTTTTCCCTTAACCAAATTTGTAACTTCATGGATTACCCGGTCCATCGTTGTGTCCTCCGGATTCATTCCCACTATTTGAGAAAGCAGTTCCTTATATCCTTTTTCTGTGAGAACAATCCCCTCTTTTGCAAAAACAAGCCCTACAACCTCCTTATTTTCTGTTTTTAGTAAACTTCCGGTATAGCTTTGTGATGGTTTAATATAGCGCTCGCTTTTTCGGTTGTTATTCATTAGCTTAAAATTTCCATGATACGTATCTACGGATTCTCCCGTATAGACTGTCACCTTTATTTCTTCCTGATAACGGCGAATTGCATTGATTACCTCAGATCCCAGTAAGTTAATTCCATCATACTTCTTATAGGACAGGTCTTTTAATTCCTCATTTGCTCCGGCTATTTTGGAATTTGCTGTAAAACCAAATTGTTTTGCAGCAGAAAATAAAAGTGCGGCTATTGATATCATGCCGATTACCATCCACAGCCCTGCTACCTCTTTAAACCAGTCAATTAAATGCCGCATTCTCATTCCCCCTTTTCTCTATGGTCTTTCGCACCCTTGCACCGGCAGCTTCTACCCGATAATAACGCTGGGTAATTTGATTTCCATAAGGATATCCCTGAAAAACCATAAAAATCGAAATGTCACCAACGGTTCTTTCAAAAAGTTCTTCTTCAATATAGGGAACTGCACAGGCATATTGGATTCCATATCTTTTTCCAATGCGGTTAGAAGCATTCATATGCTGCGTCATTTTCTTCATCATCGTATTAATAATCACTTCATTTCGGATTTCTTCAAAGCTTTCTTTCCTTTCAAATGCCCATAAGTCTGGATTTTTCTCATAAATATCCTTCCTTGCTTCCAATATTGGTACTTCTTTTTTCCCCGTCATAAAGTACAGCGCCTCTCCCATTGTAAATTGAATTCCCGCCTTTTTATTTTGTGCATTTCCATAGGTACATTCATAAGAATAGGGAAACTTTTCGCTCCATCGCTCTTCCACATTTTTCCACACGTAGAGGCCATCATAGTCCATTACCATAACCAGGGGAATATATCCTCTCAGTTCTTCCTGTGCCTGTTGATTTTCTGAAATATCAAATCCTGCATAAAGGGAATTTAGCAGAACTTCCAGCGCCTCTTCTTTATGAAGTTTTGGATAACTTCCCCGATCGTTATCCAAAAGACAGGATGCCGCATCATCCACTGCCGTCTCTAAAATAGCATCGTATCTTTGCTTTTGTAAACACATTTCAAAGAGCAGGGTCTGTTTTGCATCCAAAACAACGGCCATGGATATCCATATCATAAAAAATACAAAAATGCTCTGATCTCCCTTCACTTATCTGCTTCCTCCCATGCTTCATCCCGTACTCTTCCTCCTGCGCTTGCAAAAATAGAATTTTCTTGATTTTTCCTTCCATACCATAACCTTTCCATACGATTTTCCATGGTTTCACTGCGGTTACAAACGGTGATTGCAAAATAGTCTCCTTCCATCATGATATATTTTTTTTGGGTATTTTCTATTCTTTCCAGAATTTCTTTTTCATAAGTACAGCGTTCATATTGAAAATTTTCTTCTCTTTCATAGATTTGTTGTATGTGTTTCATCCGAATGGTATATAGGTCTCCTCCTGCATCCAGATCATTTATAAAATAAAGGTACATCCCCTCTGTTAAATAGCCCTTGCACCTTACCGAATCCACAAATTTTTCAACGACGGTCTGTATGTAAACCTGGGTGAGAAACTCTTGTTTTTCCACGGTATAGGTAATGGGAACAAGAAACAGTGCCGTTACGGTTAATAAAACACTCATTATTTTTCCAAAAATATGCATACTACCCTGTTTCCTTCCGCTTATAACAGATTTTTAGAATCTGACCGCTTTCTTTTTCCAAATGGTATGTTTTCTCATACCAAGAGGCAAGTCCGCTATAATCAAAGTATCTGGCGTTAAACGTTTCTTTTTTTAAAAGTTCCCCATCAATCTCTACATCATAGGAAATTCCTATTAATAGACTTCCTGTCAATTCATTTTTGCTAACCAGCTCTTCCGTCCTTTTTTCCTGTTTTTCTTCATAAATGAGATTTTCATGAAAAATGCGTTCTCCAAGAACTCCATAACCAAATTGCAGGTTTTTAAATAAAGCAAACCATACCATCACCGCTGCGCACCAGACTACCAGTCCTAAAATTTCCTGCCAAAGACTTAAAATTGGTTTCATCTATTTTTTTGTAAAAGTTGCGCTTTTTAGCACTCCCTTTTCCTCCTTTATATCACAAATATAAGAGGCGTTTCTTTCAACCTGGCTTGAAACATCCGAAGTTGTAATTCCACTTCCCTGACTATTTATTACAATGGCAAAGCTGCCTTTTGTACCCGGGGATTTGAAAAACTCTTGTGCAAAAAAGATAACGTCCCGACCCGAAACTGTCATTCCATCGTAGGCATAAATATCGGCATTTTCCAGTTGTTCATCAAAAGAATAGGTCTTTTCTATACCGGCCGCTGCCAGATTTTTCGTATGATTATAGAATACAAATGCAATGGCAAGCATTCCTACAACAAATACAATTGGTATCACGTCATGAAAAAATTCTAAAATATGTTTCATAAATAACCTCCCTAAAATATGTTTTTAATTTGTTCGAATTGTGTAAATAACTGTGTAAAGCTTTCCACAATAAAGGGGGCAAATAGGTATCCCATTACTACGGTTACGGTGGGCACCATCGACAAAAAATTCCCCATTGCTGCCTTATTGTCCAAATCAATTTCTCCTTCCTGCTTTTTTTCTTCCTGAAAGTACCGATGTTCCATTTCCAGCTCATCAAATGCCTTCTCCATCCCTACCTTGTCGCAGTTCTCCAGATTTTCCAAAAGTTGTTTTAAAGGTGGATAGCCTTCTTCTGTTGTCTCCTCCCCTTCTATACATTTTGCAATGTTATCTCTAAAGATATAAGAAAACTGGAATAACCACCCAAGCAATATTTCCCTGGTCATTCTTGGGATGGCAGATAAGATATAAATTACGGATTGAAACTGCATCACTTCCTCTCTTCTTCCATTTTTCATCCAATATTCCTTAAATAAAAGCAGTGCCCTTGGATATTCGTAGCCTCCCACTGTAAGTGCTGTAAAAAACAAGAAATAATACCACTTAAAATCTCCCGGAAGGGTAGCGCTCACGGCAATGGAAAAGAGAAGGAGGAAGAACCCCGTTCCAACTCTTTGAAGTTCCAGTTGATATAGGCTCCGGGTATCTCCCACAGAGGATAGTAAGTTTTTTAGACCCAGACTTTTTCTTTGGTTTTTATGTACTCTTTTTCTAAGTACACGGAATAAAAATGGATTTTCGCAAAGAAAATAAGAAATAGCATTCTCCCTTTCCCAAAAAAACACTTCTTCCTGCATATATAGATTCAGCTGATAGCAAACCCATGTAACCAAAAAAGAAAATAAAGGATAGAGAATTCCGAAACTGCCATGATAGAATTTTGTTAAAACCGGCATCGTGTGCAGTGCCCACATGGATATGAGAGGAAGGGTAAGAATTGGCAGTGCAATAATAAAAGAGTAGCCTCCAAAGAGATGTTTTTGTTTTTTTCTTCGTAAAATATCCGTAGTCACACTTTGTTTCAAATTTTGTAAGCTATTCAAAAACAAGGACCCTTCTTTTCCCTTGGGATCTCCAAAACCATGTACCGTAACGCAAAGCATAAAAAATTCCTTAAGAAATGGGTTGGGAACAGCATCCATATATTCTTTTATTTGTTCTGTTGTATCCTCCTCCTCTAAAATTTCTAAAAGATACGTTATGTGTGCATTTAAGCTTCCGTATTCTCTCATATCACGGGTCTGTTCCAAACATTCTTCTAAAATGGGATTTCGTTGAAAAGCGTGACGCATTTCAGAAAGAAAATTCAAAAATTCCTCCAGCATTTCCATGGTTTCTTTTTCAATGATATACATCATAAGGCTGCTATTGGTAAAGTAGATGCTGCTTAATAAAATAAAGGAAAGAATCCAGTTTGGTCGTATTAAAAGGAGGAAGAAGATGGCGAGGGCACCGCTTCCACAACCGGCTTGAAAGATGGAAAGGGTTTTTGCTGCTGCTTTTTTTTCATTTCCGGGAAAATAAATATCCATTCTCTGTTTTAATTTTCGGATGCTGTGTCTGGTAAAAAACCATTTTGAAAAAAACAAATATCTTCCATAAATTTGTGTTCCATATGTTTTTCTCTCTTCATAAAAAATACGATCTTTTTCTTTTTGTTGTCTTTTGGTAATTCCATATTCCCAGATTCCATAAAATCCTCCCCCCATCATAAGAACTAAGGTCCAAAACAATAAAAGTTTCAATCTTCCACCTCCAAATACTTTTCATACATTTCTATTTCTTCCTTTGTCAGGCACTTAACCATTGCCTTTGTTGTTTGTTTTGAAATTCTGTTGGAAATAACATAGATTCCTTCTTTATATGTTAAAAGAATTCGTTCTTCGTATCCGCCTTTTTCCAATGGTACAATTTCGGTAATTCTTTCCACAAACCGAGTTCCATCTTCACTTTTATCTAAGTGAATATCAAATCTTATGTTTTCCACGACTTGTGTTTCTGCGATTTCTTCGTTTTGAAATCCACTGGTCTTTAACAAAGCATTTCGAAACCAGTTGATTAAATTTCTAGTGTTGGTGCTATGGTGTGTTGATATTGAAAAACGACTGCCCGACTGGGAAAGTTTGATTACCTTTTCTCCCTCCGTTTCCTTTGCAATTTCTCCAAAAATAACCACATCTGCATCTGTTTTTTTAACAAACTCCATTGCCTGTTCCGTTGTAACGCTTTCCGTCTCCCGCATTGCCGCTATATTTTTTGTGGGATAACGTTCTCTTAGCTGAAGCTCAAAGGTGAGTTCAATGGTTCGAATATTATACGTAGGTCTAATAAAATCAACCATAGCTTCCAGGCAAGTTGTCTTTCCACTGCCTTGCTGCCCCGATATTACACAAGTCTGTTCCCCCCTTATTAATAGCTTCAGCAAGTTATGTAGTTTCTCTTTTCCCTCCTGTGGATAGAGACTTAAAATGCTTCGTTTGTCCACCGAATCAAACATACGAATCCAAAAACACCAGGCATCACTAAACGGTGGGCGCATACTGCTGATTCGAGCTCCGGACTTTAAACGGTTCACCATAAATCCACTGGATTCACTCATTTCCCCAGGCACATCATATTTATATATTTTCTTGCAAATTCGCTTTAATTCCTTTTCTGACTCAAAGGAAAGTGCAGAAAGAGAAATGGATTTTCCCTGATACATAATGGTGATTGCCTCATAATTTTTGCAAGGTGTCTGGGACACTCCTGCCGAAACCCCATCCAGGTTCTGGTATATTAAATCATCAATTACTCCATTTCCCTTATCCATAGAAAAAATTCTCTGGGCTACAATTTCCAGTTTATCTCCATAGGTAAGTCCCCTTACTTCCTGTTTATAGATTTCCTCAATGTCCTCTGCCGTTACCTCGTATCTTCTCTTTTCATCCTCCCCTTTACGAAGACAGTCTAAGTGATAATCCCGAAGGAGGCTTTCCATTGCCCCTGCCCCTTTTTGTTTCTTAACACGATAGGTATATAGAAGAATATCAAACTTGTCTCTCAGGGTAAGTTTTTCGTAATCCTCAAAGGGTAAAATCCATTGAATATTTTCCTCTGAAACCTCATATTTTCTTTGAAGAAATTGTTTGATATAGTCTTTTACAAATGCCTTTGCTCCTTCATCTGCATAGGCACAGTTTTGTAATGCCCTTCGCAAAAGGCTTCTGTTCTTTTTTCGTTTTTCCATTTCTTCTTCGCAGACATTTAGCCTGGAAAGTTTCTGGGTCATCATAGAAGTAAAACAATCTTTTATTTCTTTTGTTAAATATTCCAAAGAATACAGAATTTCATTTTCTTCTTTTTGTATTTCCCTGCTTTTCTTTTGCATTTGATGGTAAAGATAGCCTATTCCAAATAAGCTGATGATAACCAGCAATCCACTAATCACATCCAGCACCTTCCCTTTTTTGAAACAGTTTTCCTGCTGCCTGAATTCCCTGCACATATTTATAATTTTTATTTTTTTTATCACAGCCTGCGTATTTACGGTGGAATCTCAAGAGATCCGCTGATTCCAGTGCATCCTTTACTTGGGTGTTATAGGGAATCACTACCGTATTTCTTCGATTTATTTTGGGAAATAAATAAGAAAGGTTTCTTCTGTTATACTGGCTTTTTTTATCATAATTTCCAATTAAATAAATTTTCTTCTTTTCATTTGTATCCCCATTTTTAAAATAGGTTTCTATCGCTGCCGGACTTTGAGACAAGTTAACCGCCACACAGTCTGCACGTTTTTGCACATATTGGCTAATCCTTTCCTTTCCATCTTTTATGTCTACGAATACATAATCAAACAAGGTATCTGCAAAATTTAATATTGCAGGAAGATAGGTTTCCATCTCTTGTGTGAAAATTTCGGTTTCTCTTTGTCTGCTTGCAGGCAGTATGCATAGCTTACCTTCAAAAAAAGAATAGCAACTTTCATTAAAACGAGACTTTTCTAGGCCAGAGAGCTTTATATTTCGAATTACCGTATCCATTCCATGTCCTTCCTGAATTTCTTTTCCATTGTGCTGTCTTGGAATTTTCAGAAGATACTTTTCCATATCGCTTTCCCCCAAAAAGCTTTCCAGTACCATTACTTTTTTCTTTTGACATATGGTTTCTATAATTGCGGTAGACAGAAGATTTCCTGTGGTTCCTGCCTGTCCTCTTACCGGTGAAAAAAATGCAATTACCATCTTACTTTTCTCCTTTTTTCAATGGCTTTTACTGCTGTTTTATAGGCTCCTTCTTCTTCTCCGTCCCGCACAATGTCAGACAGCAGTCCTTTGGTTTCTCGAGTAAAGTTTGCGTATTTTAAATTTTCAAGTTTTGCCTCGCTCATAAACTGCATCGCCTCCCCCTCTTCATAGGGAAGAACATAGAAATTATCACAGGAAAAGTTCAGTTCCTCTGCTACATAATCGGCATCTCCTTTCTCCTTCAAATAATTTTTGAGTACAAGATGTGCCTCTTCTTTTTTAATGATCTCTTTTAATTGTAAAATATTATGGTTACACATGTCCGTCACATAATAAACCTGGCTGCATTTTTTTATTTCCTCATGTGTAATATTTCTTCCAAAATCTGCCAAAATAATATCATAGTCAAATATATAGTCTTCCATCTCTGTTCCTGCATCTGCATAAATATAATCCACTTCCCGATATTTCAAAACAATATTTTTAGCTTTTTCAAAATCCCGGTTTAGAGGAATTAAATTCCGTAATTCTCCAAAATCCGTAAAATCCATCAGTAAAATTTTTTTATTTAGTTTTTCAAATAAAAGTGCTGTTCCACTGATAAGTTCTTGTTGACCACAACCGGCAAAACCAATTATTCTACTTTCTTCTTTATTCCACATAAGTAATCTCTTCTTCCTCCCGGTCCATTTCTTCTACTGCGTCTTCTGTTCTTTGTTCTGTTGTATCTTCTATTCCTTGTTCCGCTGCCGGTTCTACGGGTTCCTCTTGTTCCTCCCTTTTCCTCTTTCCATAGAGATAGTCCCGGAATTCCTTTTTTCCCTTTCCTTCTTCTTTTATAAATTTCTCCAGACGAAACTCTAATTTTTCTCTTACCTGCTTTTCTAAACCTAGTTTTGCTGATTCTACAATATTGGGGTTTTTTTGAATTAGGTCCATCACCTGATGTGAGGGGATATAGGTAACAATGGAAGGCTTTTGTATTTCGCTTTCTACATATTTTGTGGTATAAAGTATGGCTCCCGGAGTCATATAGGCATCCACCATTGCGGAGGAAATAAAAAGAGTTTCCTGTTCTTCCATCCACAGATAGCAGGTTGTCCGTTCCTGATTTAATTCTTTCAGGATTTTTTTACTGAGAACAATATAGTTTTCTCCATTGGGATATAAAATCCGAATATCTACCACGTCATAAGGTTTTAGATTTTCAGACAAGTAAAATACACGAAATTCTTCCTCTCTTGCTTCCTTTTCTGTATTTTCTGTAAGCATAGTATGAAGAACCTGTGTGCCTTTTGGAATCCTTGCACAAGCAGTCTTTCCTTCCACATTCTCTGCAAAAACATGGTTTTCCATGGAAGAATACCCCTTTTCATAACGGACCATATCTGCAGTCAGCGTTTCTCCGGCTCGAATATCTTTTTTGGCTACATATAAAAATCGTTCCTTCTCCTGTAAGCATTGTGCTCCTGCTTCTAATTTTTCTTCATATTCATGAATTTTTTTATGTAGATTCCCTTTTGTATAAAAAAGCAGACCCATAATAAGCAGGATAATTCCTACACAAAGAATACCTCCGATTTGTAGTGGAAGCTTTTTTCCTCTTTTTGTTTTGTATGACAAATTCTTCCTCTCTTTCTTTTGTTCTTTTGATTCCAACATCATGAAATGATGTTAAATAAAAGGATAGTTTGGCGAAACGCCGTGAAACATAACATTATGTCATGTCCTATAAGGGTAGAGAAAACACAGATAGTTTTCTCTATCACCTTATGGTAATTTAAAATAAGATGTGCACTGCACTCATAGAATATTCTGTAAATAGATAATATCACAAATTTTATTGATAATCAAGTACTTTTTACATTTTTACATAAGAATTTACTAATTTAAAGATTACGAAGGCACTGAGTATTCCAAGCATCATTCCGGAAAGTACATCTGTGGGATAATGTACAAATAAATACAGTCTGGAAAATCCAATCAAAGCTGCCAGCACAAGGGCTGCCGCTCCTATTTTTTTATGGCACAGGAAGACTGCAAACGCTGCTGCAAAAGAGGAAAAGGTATGTCCCGACGGAAAAGAGTAGTCCCTTGGGTTGTGAATCAGCAGTTTTACACTGGTATCGACCCAACAGGGTCTTGGCCGTTCTACCAGGTTTTTCAAAACCATGTTTCCAAATACCACCGAAGTAAACAGACTTAATAAAACTACAATTCCACATTTCCTGTACCTTTTTATGCAAAGCATTGCTAGTCCCATGACAATCCAAACCATTCCCTTGTTTCCCAATTTTGAAATAAATATCATAATGACGTCCAAACCAGGAGTATGCAGATTTTGTATCATGTGTAAGATAGAAAGTTCCATAATTATCACCAATTTTCCTTTTCTAGTTTGTAAAACCAATATTGTCCATGCTGATTTTTCCTTTTTCCATCGTGTCAAAATATATCGACAGTTTTTTCACCTTGCAAAAATCAAAGTGGTTCCCTTCCTTCCTGAAGGCAGTAGTAGGAAGCATTACCGTCTGATATTGACTCTTATACTCTTTTTCACGAAAGAGGTACTCTAGCTTTGATAGTTTAACCGGCAGTGACGGATAAACCATCTGGTGTTCCTTTATGCGAAGGCTTGCCTTATTTCCATTTTCATCTAAAAGAACCACCTTTGCGTCGATTGCTTTGGGACTTTCTTCCTCTTCGTACTCCCTTTTATCACAAATATCAAATTGAAGGCTTTTATCCTTTAAGTCTATACCTTTAAGGGAAATTTCCAAACGAGCCCCTTTCGTGTTTTTCCAGTCCAGAGTCAGTATCTGATTTTTATGCACCTGCTCTTCTTTCCAGTGCTGCATTCCATAGCCTCGAATGGAAGCCTCTTTCCATGTTGCTGTTTCCAAATTGGAGTCCTCCTCAAAATCGGCAAGACAGGTGAAATCTTCGGTCTGACTCCGTTGAATATATATTGTTTTAGGAAGATTCTTCTGATATTTTTCATAGTGAGTCAATAAATCCCCATAGTCTTCCTTATTTTGAAGGGTCTTATCTAAAAATACTCTGACAAATAATTTTAAAATATTTTGCTGCTCCCTTTCTGATATGAAGTTATCTACATTCAGCCAGGGTGCAACCGGATTTATTTGATCGTATTGACCCCACTCACTGTTAAACTGTCCATGATTGGCTCCGGCTATATAGAGGGATGATTTGATTGCCTCTTTCTTTCCACTAAAGTTAATATTCTCATACTGGGTGTTTCCCATAAAAGTAGAAACATCCTGATCATTGGCTCCGTGTAAAAGGAGATAATTCACATCTTCCAGCATCACTTCCTGCTCTGTGGGCATATATTGATCTACGGTAGGTGCGATGGCAATGATAGATTGAATGTTAAAATGGTAGTTAAACCGTTTCATTCCATTTTCCGGATAGCAGTCATAGGAATTAAATAGATACGCCACTGCCGTCATTTCTCCCCCACGGGAGTGACCGGCTATTGCAATTTTTTCATAGTCCATTTTTTTATAAAGTGGATTTTCGGTATCCCCTTGAAAAGCTTTTACTTTTTTAATATTTTCCAAAAGTAGAACGGCTCTGGCATCATTTTCTCCCTGTCTCATATTCAATACATTTTCATCTACGGAAACCACTACATAACCATTGGAAGCCAAATATTCTCCCAGATAATCATAGCCTAAATAGGAAGCACTTAAAATACTATGGTTGCCATGGGCAATAAATAAAACCGGACAGTTAAATTTCTCTTTTGGATACCATATTTTCCCCGCTATGGGTGCTGTCTTTAAGTCAAACGTTTGAAATATTTTTCGATATCTTTGATCCAGTCCCTTTTCTTCTACTGTAAAAAATGATAAATCCACGGTGTCAGACGGTATTTCCCCTTCCCTACCTTCCTTATATTCCGGACTATATTGAAGACTTTCTACCGTGTAACTTCCAAACTCCTGTATTTTTGAAATATCCGATTCCTTCTTATTTTCTCCCATATCGTTTTCTTTCATCCCGGAAAGTGCAAGATAGTCTCGGATATAGTCATCTTTAAATCCCTTCCCACATAGTAATATAAAGGTTCCGGTAAGTGCTATTCCGCTTATAACTGCCGATATCCACAGGGTTGGTGTCTGCACTTTGTTTTTAATAATCCCCCATAGGGATTGAAAAAGCAAAATCAAAAGTATCCCCAGTCCCATAGCAAAAAAGGGGGCCATTCCCTCTTTTCTTCCCAGGTTTCCCATAAACACCAGTGAAAAAACGGTACCCATGATAATGACCACATTAAGAACAGGGCGGCACCCTCCTTTTAAGAAAAACTGCAGCACCTTTTCGGCAATCCATAAAAGAACCCACATTATAAAAAACGAAAGAAAGGATCCAATTATATAAGCCGGAATCTTCTTTTGAAAGCCTTCATAACACGCGGTTCCACCTAAATAGCTTACTAGCAAAAGTGCTAGCCAGTCTAAGCTTTTCTTCGTATTTCCAAAGTTACGGCTATAATATTTCTTCCCTTTGTCCCTTATTTTTTTTAAACTTTCTTTGGCTTTTTTTAAAAACCCCTTTATTTTTTTCATGCCATCTCCCTTTATTTTCTTTTTCCGGTGGGTAAAAAAATGCTGGCAATTCCACACAGACCCATTAACATAGGGTAAAATAAATAGGGGATAATATTCATTGGTAAAAGGGTAAGTCCAACTGCTGCAGCTCCTGCGCTTGCATAAAGCAGCTGTGCTCCATATGGAATCAGTCCCTGCCATGCCGATGTGAAAATATCCAATAGCGCTGCCGTTCTTTTTGGCTCAATTCCGTATTCCTTGGCGATGTCTTTTGCTATGGGTCCTGCCATTACAATGGCAATGGTATTATTGGCTGTTGAAATGTCCACCAGTGAACTAAGTGCCGCAATTCCTATTTGTGCCCCTTTGGGACCTTTTACATGCTTTTTGATATTTTCAAGGATATAATCAATTCCTCCGTTATCTTTTACCAGTCCTATAATTCCTGCAACAATAATAGAAATTACCGCAATATCATACATATTGGATATTCCTCCCTTGCCATCCGGACCACTTCCAATTACGGTAAAAATCTCTGCAATGGCAATGGTTCCTGTAGCCATTCCTACCAGAATAGAAAGTACCGTGCCAAGTACCAAAATAAGAAATACATTTCCTCCCAGCAAGGCCCCCACTAACACTACCACATAGGGTAGAATTTTTAACAGATTGTAATCCAGATTTCCGGTAATTTCATAACTTGCATTTCCGGCGAGGAATAAAAACAGAAGAATTGTTATAATTGCTGCAGGCAGCACGATAAGAAAATTTTCTCGAAACTTATCCTTCATTTCGCATCCCTGGGTTCGTGTTGCCGCAATGGTCGTATCCGAAATCATAGATAAGTTGTCTCCAAACATGGCGCCACAGACTACCGCTCCCACACACATAGCTCCCACAAATCCTGTCTTTTGGCTGACACCCACGGCTATTGGCGTAAGGGCTGCAATGGTTCCTACTGAGGTTCCCATGGCAATGGAAATAAAGCAGGCTATGACGAACAAGCCTGCAACAGCAACCTTGGGTGGCATAATAGAAAGTCCAAAATTCACGGTACTTTCCACACCTCCGGCTGCCTGTACCGCTCCTGAAAATGCACCTGCCAGTATAAAAATCAAGCACATAATCATAACATTTTCATTTCCCATATTTTTTGCCACACTGGATAGTTTATCCCCAAAGCTGCGCTTTGGATTTTGCAAAAACGCTACAATTAATGCCATTAAAAATGCTACAATTGCTGGCATTGCATAAAAGTTTCCAAACAGAATCCCACTGCCAATAAATAAAATCAAAAATATCCCAATAGGTAATAATCCTCCTATTTTTCCTTGTTTCATGGTTTGGTTCTCCATTTCTCCTAGTATTTTATTCTTTTAGTACCTGCTTTTTTAACCAGCTTTCCGAATGAAAACGCAGGTAAAAAATAACCGTGCGCACTGCCCATTCAATCCCCATACAAATCCACACGCCCTGTACTCCAAGGCCAAAGGGAATCGCTGCCAAATAGCCAAGGCCAACACGAACAATCCACATGGTTACCAAAGACACTCCTGAAGTAAACATGGAGTCTCCCGCAGCGCGCAAAACGCAAGGCATGACATTGGATATTGACCAGAAAAAGGGCATGGGAATCATGGCAATTACCAGTAAATTATGAATAATGTTCAAGGTTTCTTTTGGTGCACCATATAATTTTAAGATAAAGGGCATCATTGGATAGAAGACCGCAATGGAAATCAATACCATTCCGGTTCCTAAAACAATCATTTTTTTCCCATAATGGCGTGCCAGTTTCTTATCACCGGTTCCAATGCACTGCCCTACAACGGTAATTGCCAGTGTTGATACGGCAATTCCTCCTGCATAAAGGATTGAAAAAGCCGAGTTTGCAACTGCATTTGCTGCAACGCAAATGGTTCCCAGTGAGACCATATAGGTTTGCACAATCATGCTCCCTCCATTAAAGAAGACCTGTTCCAGTGCAAAAGGAAGTCCCACTTTAAATATAGGTTTTAAAATATTTTTGTGTATACAAAAGATATCTTTCAGCGAAACCTGAAGAACATCATTGGGCCGCAATAAATAATAAAGTGCCACCGTTCCTCCAATGAGCCGCGCGAGATTTAAAGACAGCGCCGTTCCTAAAATGTCCAAATGCAGTACATTTAGAAAAAGCATACTTGCAAAAAGATGAATCAGATTAATAATAATGGTTAGGCGCAGGCAGATCTTTGTCTCCCCAATTCCACGAAATACTGCAAATGCACCCATATAAACAGAATGAAAAATAAGAGAAATGGCAACTCCAATTAGATAATCGCCGGCTTTTTGAATTACAACGGCTCCAGCGCCACTAAACATCCATCCCACTAACGCTTTTGAAAATAAGATTAAGCTAAGTAAAGAAATAAAAGCAATGGCAACGGTTGCAATCATTACCTGCCCTGCTGCCTTACGCATTTTTTCTTTATCATTTCGTCCTTTATATTGTGCTACGATTACCGTTCCTCCAGAAGAAATTGCATTAAATATGGCATAAATCATCATATATAATGGACTTACCAGACTAACTGCTGTAACCGATTCCTGGCTGGAAGAACTAATCATTGCTGTTGTTAATAACCCGATTATACTAATAAAAAATTGATCTAAAACAATGGGCCCCAGCATTCCGAAAATGTCCCTATAGGAAAATACGCTGCTTCCAAATTGTTTTGTTAAAAACCGATCTAGCGCTGATCCGGATTTAATCCACGGTGTCTTCTTCTTTTGATTTTCTATCTGCATATTATGTACTCCTCTAACATTTATAATACGCAAATTACATAAAGAGTCAAGACATTTTTAAATTATGATATTGCCCCAGAAATTCACGGGTTCTTTGATTTTTCGAATTAAACAACAAGTCCGGTGTGGTTTCCTCCACGATTACCCCTTTATCCATAAAAATCATTCGTTGGGATACGTCCTTTGCAAAGTTCATTTCATGTGTAACAATGACCATGGTCATCTTTTCTTCCGCCAATTCCTGAATAACTTTTAAAATTTCTCCGGTCAGTTCCGGATCCAGTGCCGAAGTGGGTTCATCAAAAAATAAGATTTTAGGATTCATGGCAAGTGCCCTGGCTATGGAAACGCGCTGTTGTTGTCCCCCTGACAACTGGCAGGGATAATAGTCTGCACGATCCTCTAGTCCCATTTTTTTCAAAAGTTCTTTTGCCTCTTTCATTACCTCCGTCTTATCTCTTTTTTGCACATGAAGGGGCGCATCTATAATGTTTTTTAAAACCGTATAATGTGGAAATAAGTTGAAATTTTGAAACACCAGTCCAAAGTGTCTCTGTATTTTTTTTAGCTCTTTGCTGTTAGCGTAGGTTGTCTTCCCATCTTCTTCAAAGACCGCTTTTTCTCCTAAGTAAATCAGTTCTCCTGCATCCATCGTTTCTAATAAAGCCGCACAGCGAAGTAATGTGGATTTTCCAGAGCCGGAAGGCCCTATAATAGACACCACTTCCCCCTCTTCTACGCACAAACTAATATCCTTTAAAATTTCAACGCCGTCAAAATTTTTCCTCACATGATTCATCTCTAATAATCTCATGCCAACTTTATACTCCTATCTATTTCTTCTGTTTGCCTTAGTGATAATGATTCATTTTTTTCTCCCAGTATTCCATGAGAGAGGCTACCATAAAATTGAATATGTAGTAAAAGACCGCCGCTGCCACAAGAGGAACCATACTTTTCTGGGAAGCTGCCAAGGATTTTGCAATCGTAAACATTTCTGCACAGGCAATGGAAAATGCCAGGGAGGTATCTTTTACCAGGGTAATGACTTCATTGGTTATGGATGGTAAAATTCGTTTTATCACCTGGGGCAGAGTAATCTTAAAAAAAGTTTGCGATTTGGAATATCCCAAAACTTTTGCTGCTTCTTTCTGCCCAGCCGGCATGGATTCCATTCCACCACGGTAAATTTCCGCAAAATAAGCCGCATAGTTTATAACAAAGGCAATGATTACGGCATAAACTCGATAATTGGAGGTAATATTAATTCCAAGCAGAAAGAAGGGGCCAAAATACACCACCAAAAGCTGGAGCATCAAGGGGGTTCCTCTCATAAGTGAAATATAAATTTTAGTAATGTTTTTTATTAAAAAATGAGGGGACATTCTTCCAAAAGATATCACTAGTCCAAGGGGAAGAGAAAAAATCAGTGTTAAGGTAAATATCATAATTGTTGTAACCATTCCACCGCTTAACTGTTGAAGCATGACTTGTATACTCATATCCTACCTGCTATTTTCCAAGGATACAAACATCATATCCGAAATATTTATTTGAAATTTCCCCAAAGGTTCCATCTTCTACCATTTTCATTAAAGCCGTCTGCACTTCATCACGCAAGGTTTCATTTCCCTTGAAAAATCCAATGGCATATTGTTCCGTAGAAATTGGTTCTTCCAAGGTTGCAAATAGATCTTCTTTTCCTTCCAGCTGAAACTTTGCAACACCAATGTCAATAGCAATAGCATCTACGGCTCCGGACTCCAAGTCCATAAATGCCGTGTTGTATTCCCCTACGGTCAGAAACTGTCCAAAGGAAGCCAGTAAGTCTGTGTGGTCTTCATCTTCCAATGCCGATTGTGCAGAGGATTCTTTTTGTACTTCCACCACTTTTCCTGCTAAGTCAGCCAGTGTATGAATTCCCGAATCCGCTTTCACAATTACAACCTGGGTGTTGTCCATATAGGCATCACTCCATGTGTAATCATCTTCACGTCCATTTAGCGTAAATCCGTTCCAAATACAGTCAATGGTTCCTGCTTCCAGTTCCATATCTTTTGCATCCCAGTCCACCGGCTGAAAAACAACCTCTTTGTTCATACGTTTTGCACATTCCGCTGCCATTTCAATATCAAATCCGGTAAACTCTCCGTCATCACCTACATAACCAAATGGTGGAAAATCCTGATCAAATCCTACGGTAAAGGTATTCTTTTCCTCTGTTTTCGAATTATTTCCACAACCCGCCATGGTAAGTACCATTCCAATGGTAAGTATTACTGCTATTATTTTTTTCATTTTTAATATACTCCCTTCAAAGCTATAATATTTTTATGTGATGCCATGTTATTACGCTACTACGATAAAGCGTTTAATATAAGTTATCACACTTTCTATAGAGTTGTCAACCAGATTTCTTTTCCATTTGATTTTGAACTCCATTTACCAATAAGAGTGTAAAGCCCCTTGCTTTAGCTATGGGGATATAAGCGACTGACCAGCCGAAACACCTAGCATGGCTGAATTCTTCTCTTTGGTATTCTGATCATGGCGGTTGTACCCTCGCCTACTGTGCTTTTGATGTCAAGTGTTCCACGGCAGATGGACCACAGACGGCAGCGCACATTTT
>JAVXEO010000002.1:58783-102266 GCA_036658435.1 Acetivibrio sp. | reverse complement strand
ACCCTTCCTTTTGTGCCGGATAAATTTCTATATGAGGTAATACCCTCCGTTAGTAAACAGTTTCACATTGTAAAGAGACTTTTAAACCGAGAAGATGTGGATAAAATTTATGTCTGTACGGACTCCGGAAGAGAAGGAGAATATATTTACCGTCTGGTAGATGAAATGGCAAAAGTTCCTTCTACAAAGGAAAAGAGAAGAGTATGGATTGATTCACAAACAGAAGAGGAGATTCTTCGGGGAATTCGAGAAGCAAAGGAATTAGCGGAATATGATAATTTGTCTTCTGCGGCTTACCTTCGGGCAAAAGAAGATTATCTTATGGGAATTAATTTTTCCAGGGTATTGTCATTAAAATATGGACAGACCGTAAATAACTATTTAAAAAATAAAAAATGGAGTTCTATTTCTGTGGGTCGTGTTATGACCTGCGTACTTGGAATGGTGGTTCGCAGAGAACAGGAAATTCGAGACTTTGTAAAAACTCCTTTTTTTCGTGTCATTGGAAACTTTGAGACACAGGGGAAGAGTTTTGAAGGAGAATGGAGGGCAGTAGAAGGCTCTTCTTACTTTGAATCACCACTTTTATATAAGGAAAATGGATTTAAGAAGAGGGAAACCGCTCAAAAATTAGTGGATACCTTGACTCTGCCGGAACCTGGGATGGCAGTGGTTGAAAAAGTAGAAAAGAAAAAAGAAAATAAGCAGCCTCCTTTGTTATTTAATCTGGCAGAATTGCAAAATGTGTGTTCTCGAATGTTTAAAATCAGTCCCGATGAAACCCTGAAAATTACCCAGGAACTATATGAAAAGAAGCTGGTTACCTATCCTAGAACCGATGCAAGGGTATTGTCTACAGCAGTAAGCAAAGAAATATATAAAAATATAGGTGGATTAAAGAACTATATTTATGGAAAAGAGTTTGCAGAAACGATCCTGGCTTCCGGAAGCTATAAAAATATTGCAAAAACAAAATATGTCAATGATAAACAAATTACAGACCATTATGCAATCATTCCAACGGGACAGGGGCTGCAGGCATTACATAGCCTGGCACCTACGGCGGCAAAAGTATATGAGGCCATTGTAAGACGTTTTTTAAGTATTTTTTATCCGCCTGCCGTATATCAAAAAACAGGAATCGTTGCAAAACAAAAAAATGAAAGCTTTTTTGCTACCTTTCGAATTATGCTTGAGGAAGGCTATCTTCCCGTTATGAGATACTCTTTTACAAAGAAGAAAGAAGAAAAAGAGGGAGAAGAGGATAACGAAGAGATAGAAGAAGAAAAAATAGATCGTTCCCTTATTGATGCAGTCTCTGCCTTAAGAAAGGGGGCAAAGATAGAGCTATCCTCACTGGATATAAAAGAAGGAGAAACTTCACCGCCGAAACGATATAATTCCGGCTCTATGATTCTGGCAATGGAAAATGCAGGACAGCTGATTGAAGATGAAGAGCTTCGGGCCCAGATGAAGGGTAGTGGAATCGGAACCAGCGCAACCAGAGCAGAAATATTGAATAAACTGGTTAAGATTTCCTATCTGAATCTAAATAAGAAAACACAAATGGTAACACCGGCTTTGCAAGGGGAAATGGTTTATTATGTAGTGGTATTTTCTATAAAGCCATTATTAAATCCGGAACTGACGGCAAGCTGGGAAAAAGGTCTTACCCAGGTTGCGGAGGGACAGATTACCGAAGAAGAATATATGAAGAAATTGGATAGTTTTGTAAGAAGAAATACCAATGCAGTAAAGGCAGGAAACTATCAAAATGCACTAAGAGCCTGGTTTGATAAAGCATCTGCATACTATAAATAGAGAAATATAAAAAAGGATTCTTAAGGAGGTAGAAATGTATGGATTTTATTAAAGTTGAAAAATTATTTGAAGATTTGAACCAGACTATGGCGAAAGAATTGCTGGAATCAGTGGAATATCCATGGGAGGCGCTACCTAAAATTGGCGAGTTTCTTATGAAAAAAGGAGAAACACTGCCGGCGGAAGAGTATGATAAGATAGGGGACAATGTGTGGATTGCCAAATCTGCCAAAATTTATCCAAACACCTATATTGCAGGGCCAACGATTATAGGAAAAGATGCAGAAGTTCGTCCGGGTGCATTTATTCGAGGAAATGCTTTGGTTGGAGAAGGTGCCGTAGTAGGGAACTCAACCGAACTTAAGAACGTTATCCTATTTAATAAAGTACAGGTTCCTCATTATAATTACGTGGGAGATTCCATTCTTGGATACAAGTCGCATATGGGAGCCGGTGCCATTACTTCCAATGTTAAGTCTGACAGGACCCTTGTAGATGTTAAACATGGAGCAAAAAGAGTAGAAACCGGTTTGAAAAAAATGGGTGCGGTTCTGGGGGATAACGTGGAAGTTGGATGTGGAAGCATCCTAAACCCCGGTACGATAATTGGCTCCAACTCCAACATTTATCCTCTTTCTTCGGTTCGTGGAATGATACTGCCGGGGAGCATTTATAAGAAACAAGGGGAAGTGGTTAAGAAAAAATAAAACAAGAAAGAAACAAAAGATAGAAAAAAGTATGGACTAATTCGACATTTTGTGCGAAAATATAGGCGTCTAGTTAGGCACAAAATAATACAAATGTGTATCGAAAGGAGTTACAACATGATTTATTCACATGAAGTAGAACAAATGTGTACAGTAGCACAAGGCGTTAAACATGGTGCTGCGCCAATCCCAGAAGAAGCAAACTGGGTTAAGGCAAAAGAAATAAAAGATATTTCCGGTTTAACACACGGAATTGGTTGGTGTGCACCTCAACAGGGAGCTTGTAAATTAACACTTAACGTAAAAGAAGGAGTGATTCAGGAAGCCCTGATTGAAACGATCGGATGTTCCGGTATGACACATTCCGCAGCAATGGCTTCTGAAATTTTACCGGGAAGAACCATTCTGGAAGCATTGAACACAGATTTAGTTTGTGATGCAATTAATACAGCAATGAGAGAACTTTTCTTACAGATTGTATACGGAAGAACACAGAGTGCTTTTTCAGAAGACGGACTTCCAATTGGAGCTGGTCTTGAAGACTTAGGAAAAGGACTTAGAAGTCAGGTTGGAACCATGTATGGTACTCTCAAAAAAGGACCTCGTTACTTGGAAATGGCAGAAGGTTATGTAACCGGAATCGCTTTAGACGAAGAAGACAACATTATTGGATATAAATTTGTAAGTCTTGGAAAAATGACAGACTTTATTAAAAAGGGTGATACTCCAAACGAAGCTTATGAAAAAGCTTGCGGACAGTATGGTCGTATTGAAGATGCAGTTAAGATTATAGATCCAAGACAAGAATAGAGAAGGAGGAAATAAAAAATGGCTTTATTTGAATCATATGAAAGAAGAATTAAACAAATTAATGAAGTATTAAACAGCTATGGAATTTCTTCCATCGAAGAAGCTGAAAAAATTACAAAAGACGCAGGTCTTGATGTATATACCCAAGTAGAGAGCATTCAGCCAATCTGCTTTGAAAATGCAAAATGGGCCTACATTGTAGGCGCTGCCATTGCTATTAAAAAAGGCTGCAGAAAAGCTTCCGATGCAGCAGCAGCTATTGGAGAAGGACTACAGTCTTTCTGTATTCCGGGTTCCGTTGCCGATCAGCGTAAAGTTGGCTTAGGACATGGCAATCTTGGAAAAATGTTATTAGAAGAAGAAACGGATTGTTTTGCATTTTTAGCAGGTCATGAATCTTTTGCAGCAGCAGAGGGTGCTATTGGTATTGCTGAAAAAGCAAATAAAGTACGTAAAAATCCATTACGTGTTATCTTAAACGGATTGGGAAAAGATGCTGCACAAGTTATTTCCAGAATCAATGGTTTTACTTATGTAGAAACGGAAATGAATTATCATACAGGCGAAGTAAAAGAAATATTCCGAAAAGCATATTCAACAGGACTTCGTGCAAAAGTAAACTGCTATGGTGCAAATGATGTAACAGAAGGTGTTGCAATCATGCATAAAGAGAAAGTAGATGTTTCCATTACAGGAAACTCAACCAATCCTACAAGATTTCAGCATCCAGTTGCAGGTACTTATAAAAAAGAATGTATTGAACAAGGAAAGAAATATTTTTCTGTTGCATCCGGTGGTGGTACAGGACGTACTCTTCATCCAGATAATATGGCAGCAGGTCCCGCATCTTATGGTATGACCGATACGATGGGACGTATGCACTCAGATGCACAGTTTGCAGGTTCTTCTTCTGTACCGGCCCATGTTGAAATGATGGGACTTATCGGTGCAGGGAACAATCCTATGGTTGGAATGACCGTTGCAGTAGCCGTTTCCGTAGAGGAAGCAGCGAAAGAAGGAAAGTTCTAAGAAAGGGATAAAGAGCCTGCTTTGCAGACTCTTGCGCCAAAGCGCGGTCACTTCAGTGACCATATTCCTTAGCGCAGCGTGCGCACCCACAGCGGAGTGCTTTTATGTAATAGGAGCACTTTACTATTAAAAAAAAGGCTATGCAAGGCGGTTATTTAACCGTTGCTGCATAGCCTTTTTTAAATAATTAGAACAAGAGGAGATTCTTTCTAGTTAGCACAAAACTCACAGGATACAAGCTCAAGCTTTGCCTGAAGAACCATTTCAAGGCGGGTTACGGCATTTACCATAGACTGGACAGATTTGTTAACAGATAATAATTCCTCCGGAGTTACGCTTTGTATTGCAATGAAAACCTGGAGCTTTTCGCCCTCTGCATTTAAAATATGAGAAAGTGCGGTTTCCTCCAAAGCAACAGATGCGATTAAATCAGTAACGGCCTGATCCCGTGTAGTTGTGCTAGGGATAATAATGGGCATTGACATATTGTGTTCTCCTTTATTTTGATTATATATCTATATGGTATGTGTAAATTATAATTTTGTGAAAGTATTAAAAAAAAATTCACGATTAGGTAGGAAGCAACATATATTGTAAAGAAAGTGGAAAGAGAGTTTTTTTAAGGAAGGACTACAATATGAATAAGTTAACAATAAAAAATGAAACCTTAATATCCGGAAAGTATGATTCAAAATATAATGGTATAGCCTTTGACGGCTGTTACTTTTATTTTACCTGCACAAATATATGCGAAATCATAAAGTACGATATTTGCTTTTGTGAGGTGGGGTGTTATAAAACCAAAAGAGTATATAACAGCATTTGTTATGATAATAAGGAAAACTGTTTTTGGGCAGCAAGTGAAAGAAATCCCTGCAAGGTCTTTAAATTAGATAGTAAATTTATGGAAATTGACTGCCTTATGGTTTGCCAGTACAATAACTGTGATGGTATAATTGTGGGAGTATCTTATGACTGCCAGAGCCATTCCTTAGTGATCGCATTTACGAACCGCATTGTGCAAATGGATACCCTGGACTGTACCAAACAAAGGATCCTGCAAAAAGGGTGCTGCGAAGTAAATATAGGAGTTGTATCCATAGCACCGGATTATATTCTTACAACCATCCAGGGAAAAACTCAAAGTATTTCTATTTATGGATGCGAGGATGAAGTAAAAGAAAAATATGAAGTCCCACCGGAATATTATGTTCGAAGTATTCTCTTTTACCCTTGTAAGACGGAATGTGAAACAAAATATGTATGCTATATTTTGGCAGTTAAAAATTGTGGGCATACATACTTACTGGAATGGGAGATGAATGCTGCAAGTTTAAATATCAATGAATGCAATTTTTGTATTTGCCATAGAGACTGTGAAGAAAAACCGTGTCCATCACCGACGCCTTCTTGCAACGATATTATAGAGTCTATCGCTATTATGGAGATGGCACTGGCTCATATTCTCAATGCAGAAGGAGAAAAATTACAAAAGGTTATAGCCGGGACGAAGGATATTAACAAAATTTTAGAGGTTAATAAAGTAGTAAATCAAGTGGTTGTGGATGTTACTCATTTAGAAATCGCCTTGTATGACAAACTGGCACTGGTAAAAGAAATCTGCAAAATCTGTGGAGAATGTCCAAAAGAATGTTCAAAAGAATGTTTTTGTGAGAAAAGGTATTGAGAGTCCGGGTCTAAAATGGTATACTGTAATAAAATATACACGAAGGAGATTGTCATATGAGGTTAGTAACACGTTCTGATTTTGATGGATTGGTATGCGCGGCTTTACTAAAAGAAGCAGGAATTATTGACAACTGGAAATTTGCACATCCAAAGGATTTGCAAGATGGATTAATTGAAGTAACAGAAGACGATTGCTTGGCGAATGTACCTTTTGTAGAAGGATGTGGTCTATGGTTTGACCATCATTCCAGTGAATACTTGAGAAATGAGTTAAAGGGAAAGTATAAGGGGGAAAGCAGAATTACGCCTTCCTGTGCACGCATAATTTATGAATACTACGGGGGAAAAGAAAAATTCCCTCACTTTACAGAAATGATGATTGCTGTAGATAAAGTAGATGCTGGAAACCTTACCATTGAGGAAATTCAACACCCGGAGGGCTGGATTTTAATTGGATACTTAATGGATCCTAGAACCGGATTGGGAAGATGGAGAAACTTTACCATATCAAACTATCAGTTGATGGAGAAATTAATCGATGCTTGCAGAACCATGTCCACAACGGAAATTCTCAATCTGCCGGATATGAAAGAAAGAATAGAAATTTATTACGAGCAGACAGAAAAATTCATGAAAATGATTGAGGCTCATACGGAGATAAAGAAAGAGGTTATTATTTCAGATCTTCGTGGAGTTGACCCTATCTATTCTGGAAATCGTTTTTTAATTTACAGTATGTATCCGGAACAAAATATTTCTGCCTGGATTGTAAATGGAAAAGGCGGCCAAGGCTGTTCCGTTGCAGTAGGCTATAGTATTTTAAATAAAACGTCTCATATTGATGTGGGAAATCTTATGCTAAAATACGGTGGCGGAGGACATAAGGCAGTGGGAACCTGCCAGTTTTCCAATGAAGAAATGGATACGAAAGTTCCTCAGCTTATGAAAGAACTAATTGGATAGAACATCGTAGAAAATGAATAAAAAACAGGAAGCCCATTTTATAAGTAAAAAGGCTTCCTGCTTTTACGTGCTTATAATCCTGATTTCGATTTCTGACGAAAAAGAGTTTTCATACGTGTAATTTGTTCTTTTTCTGATACACTCATATCACGGGTTAAAATATCCATAATTAAAGCTGTTTCTTCTTCTGTAAAAACCAGACCTTCTCCTTGCAGATGCTTATTTGTCTGCATTAAAAAAGGAATGGACTGTGCAATTGGCTTCCCTTCGGTATTTTTAACAAGAGAAGCCATGGCTTCTAATTTTTTTGGGTGTATGCCTTTTAAAGCAGGACTATGTATCCATGATAGATCTTCCATTGTGATAATTCTCCTCCTTTAATTATTCATCGCATTTAAAACGATATTAATATTTTCGAAGTTACTTCGCTGTTCCGGCGTTAACTGGGATAAGAGAAACTCGGTCATGCTATCCTTAGAAGAACCAGAAGATGCATCGGAATCTTGTTTTGTACTCATAAAAGTACGATAACTCTGAAACATTTTTTGCATTTTTATAAAATTAATCATGTTATCCATACTTTCCTGTTCTTTTTTATTTCCAACATTTTTCATTTGCAGCAGCATATCCTCCAGATTCATGGAATCAGAAGAAAGACTCATTGCAGACAATTCACTGCTTGGATTTGGTGATCTTATGGTCTCCATAAATTCTTCTGCTTTCGAAACCACTTCAATCGATTTTTGGATAGAAGGGGTCATGAAAGGAAGTGCTGCTTGTAAGAGTTCGAGACTATGATGATTCATAAATTCTTGGTTTGCCATTAGAAAAACTCCATTTCCTATTCTTATTTATTATATGAAGGAAATCATAAAAAATGACCATATGAGCTAGACATATGCTATTAAATAGAGTACAATTTTTTTAGATTAATGCAATAGAAAGGAAAATAGTATGTTAGACGGAAAGAAAATATTATTTAGTGGAATGCAGGCAACGGGTACATTAACCCTTGGAAACTATTTAGGAGCACTAAAAAATTGGGTTTCTTTGAGCGATGAATATGAATGCTTATATGGTGTTATGGATTTACATTCCCTGACTCAGCGACAGGAGCCGGCAGCATTTCGTAAGAATGCACGTAATTTATATGCACTTTATGTAGCAGCAGGTCTGGATCCGGAGAAAAATTGTATCTACTACCAGTCACACGTTTCCGGTCATGCAGAACTTGGGTGGATTCTTGACTGCTTTACTTATATGGGTGAACTGAACCGTATGACACAGTTTAAGGACAAGTCAGCAAAACATGCAGACAACATCAATGCCGGTTTATATACTTATCCGGTTCTTATGGCTGCGGATATTTTATTATATCAGGCAGATGTAGTTCCAATCGGTGTAGACCAAAAACAGCATTTAGAGATATGCAGAGACATAGCAGAACGCTTTAATAATATATATGGGGAGGTCTTTACCATTCCGGAACCTTATATAGGAAAATCCGGTGCAAAGATTATGAGCTTGCAAGAACCAGTTAAAAAAATGTCAAAATCGGATGAAAATATAAATGCAACGATTTTTCTACTGGATGATACCGATACGATACTCCGCAAGTTTAAGAGAGCGGTTACCGATTCCGATAATATGGTTCGTTATGATATGAAAGAGAAACCGGGAATCAGCAATCTTATGGATATTTATGGTGCAACCACAGAAAAAAGTACAGAAGAGATCGAACGTGATTTTGAGGGAAAAGGCTATGGTGATTTTAAAGCAGCCGTTGGAGAAATAGTTGCAGATTCCTTAAAGCCATTACACCAACGTTTTGAAGAGTTAACCAAGGACAAAGCCTTCTTGGACTCTATGATAAAGACAAATGATGAAAAGGCACAGTATTATGCCAATAAGACACTTCGAAAAGTTCAAAAGAAAGTTGGATTAACAGAAAGAATACGATGATAAAGCAGGGGTGCTGTAAATGAATCAAATGTATGATGTAATAACGGAAGAAATGTTTTATGTATTGGATACTACAATATCCGTTCCAATTGTCATTTTTAAAGAAGAAACGCTCCTATATTTTAATAAAGCCTGTTGCGATATGTTTGATTATTCCTATGTTTCAATGGATGAAATAAAAAAATTAGCTTCGGATAACGAGACAAAGGAGCTGTATTTGAATTGGTTTCATGAAATTAGAAGCAGGGTGGAAAATCGGAGTGATCTTAAAAAATGTGAATTTTCTGCAAAGAAGAAAAATGGAGACGAGATTATTGTAGAGTATATGAGTAAGACGATAGAGTATAAGGGTGAAGCATGTTTTTTTGTACAATTATATGATATTACGGAAAAAAGGGATATTGAATATAATCTTATGCACTTGTCAAAAGTAAGGGAACTTATGTTAGAAATCAGCCAGTCCGTTGTTGAAGTGGAAAATATTAATAAGATTTATGATTTAAT
The DNA here is from genome assembly GCA_036658435.1 of Acetivibrio sp. Classification (GTDB taxonomy): domain Bacteria; phylum Bacillota; class Clostridia; order Lachnospirales; family Lachnospiraceae; genus DIGJ01. The sequence goes on along the minus strand of JAVXEO010000002.1, from coordinate 92,781 downwards.
ACTTAGAAATGCGTTGAATTGTATTGAAAATGCAGATTTGGGTTCTATTTTTACTTTTGATGGTGACTTTTTTCGAATTGCAGCACATATTGGTTTTTCTAAGGATATAGAGGGCTTCGTTTTACCGAAAGAGGCTTCTACGCTTTATAAGATGACCGATGGCAAGATGGACCAGATAAAATATATGGGAAATATCTCTTTGTATGATCGCTTCTATCCGGTAAACACGAAGTTTGGGGAGTCCAGGTTAATTAAATCTACCATGACGGTTCCCATTCGTATTAAGGGAGAGCTGTTTGGAATGATAAATGTAGATTCACTGGAAGTTAATATGTTTACGGAAGACGATATTAAAACCATGGAATTTATCAGAAACTGTGTGGAAATAGCAATATCCAACCAGTTACTATATGAAAAAGCGAAGTATTTATCGAAATATGATGCATTAACCGATATGTACAATCGTACTTATTTTAATGATGCTTTTGCTAAGATAGAAGAAAAATATACACGCAGGAAAGATAATTTCTGGGTGGTAGTTTTTGATTTAGACCGGCTCAAGTGGATTAACGACTATTATGGACACCATTTGGGAGATGCTGCAATAAAAAAAGTAGCCTTTGTTTTAAAAAGGTTATCGGGAGGAAATGATTTTATTGCTCGTGTAGGCGGAGATGAGTTTTGCGGTGTTTATTTTCAAACTTCCTGTGAAGAACTGAAGAATAAGTTCGAAAATTGTCTGGAACAATTATTGGAACTGCCTTGCGAAGCAGAAGGACAATCCGTACAAATTTCATTTAGTTATGGAATTGCACAATTTCCTGAGGATGGAAGTGATTTTACAGAACTGAGTAAAATTGCCGATGAACGTATGTACAAATACAAAAAACTTCATAGCATCTGCAGGGATTAAAAGATTAAAAAGATTAAAAGATAAAAAAATTAAAAAGATTAAAAGATAAAAGGATAAAAAGATAAAAAGATAAAAAAATTAAAAAGATTAAAAGATAAAAAGAAGAGAAGGTTACTAAAATGTCCCATAACAGACAAAAAAAAATTGCAGTAATTAATGACATTTCAGGATTTGGGCGCTGTTCCATAACGGTATCCCTTCCCATTATTTCACATATGAAGCTTCAATGTTGTCCGGTACCAACTTCTATTTTTTCCAACCATACCGGATATGACTCCTATTTTTTTGACGATTATACAGATAAAATGCAGGAATATATCGATCAATGGAAGAAATTGAATCTCTATTTTGAAGGCATTACTTCCGGATTTCTTGGTTCAATACGCCAGATACAGGTGGTAGAGAAGTTCATTCATGATTTTGCAGGCAAGGATACCAAGATTATTTTGGATCCGGTTATGGGAGAAGATGGAAAACCATATATAACCTATAACAACGAAATGTGTGAAGAAATGAAGAAACTGGTGGGTTATGCAGACATTATTACTCCTAATTTGACGGAGGGATGCATTTTAACGGGAACACCTTATAAAAAGGAAAATTGGAGCCGGGAAGAACTTTTTACCATGGCGGAAAAACTTACCAAAATGGGTTCTAAGAAAGTCGCCATTTCAGGGATCCATATGGGAACGTATATTGGAAATGTGGTATACGAAGATGGTAAGGAACCAAAAATTTTAAAAGTAAAACGGGTTGGAAAAGAAAGGGCAGGAACCGGAGATATTTATGCGGCTATTTTAGCGGCAGACTGTGTAAATGGGGTTCCATTTTGTGATTCTGTTGGAAAAGCATCTTCATTTATAAAAGAATGTATTGGTCTTACTGAAAAATATCACATTCCACAAGAAGATGGTGTGTGCTTTGAAGAAGTACTTTATCGTTTAAAATAAAAATACCCCCAAAATGTAAGAAGATAAAATTTACATTTTGGGGGCTTTTTATATAAAATTCATTTTGGAATCTGCCGCCCTTCGTGATTCATTTGATAATTTTCTCTTAAAATCAGCTGGGAAACAGGAACAAGTTCGTAGCCCTTGTCTTTTAGTCCTTTGATAATCAGTGGCAGGGCATCTTTTGTATAAGAGGCACCGTTATGCATTAATATAATCGTTCCGTTTCCAAGATGTTTGTGATGGACCACGGTATTGATAATGGAATCTATGCCATAGTTCTTCCAATCCAGACTGTCAACATCCCATACAAATGGAAAAGCACAAAATAGGGCAATCGGATAATTGGTTTTCATCAATAATTTGAAATATTTCAAGCTTTAGATAGCAATTTGCAAGGAAATTAAGAAAGCAGGGGGAAGATTTAATGAAAAATTGTAAAGATTAAAAATAAATAGTTTGGTTCGGCAGATAAACCAATTATCATTATTATGAATGAATTTTAAACCTTCTACATAATGTGTAAAAAGGGAAGAGGTGTTTGTCATGATTGTTAAGAATACCTATGCAATATCCGAGGAAGGCAAACGAAAAAAAAAGATGGAAGTAGTTTATAAGCAGCTTATTTTACAAATTGATTTACCAAATGCAAAAAGGAAAATTAAATAAAGTCTCAAATTAAAAGGAAAGTGAGGTGATCCTTATGAAGAAAATTGCTGTTTATGCCAGACAGAGTATGGATAAGAAAGATTCTATATCAATTCAAGCACAGATTGACCTTTGTAAGAGCAAGTATCCGACTGAGGATCCCTTTCTTATCTTTAAGGACAAAGGCTTTAGCGGAAAAAATACAAAACGTCCGAATTTTCAGAAGATGATGAAAGAAGTAGAAGCGGGTAATATCAATAAAATTATTGTATACCGTTTGGATCGTTTGTCCCGTTCTATCGTTGACTTTGGACAGCTTTGGAGTACTTTGGAAAAAAATAAGGTAGAGTTTGTATCAATTTCGGAAAGCTTTGATACTTCCACACCTACAGGAAGAGCCATGATTTATATTGTTATGACATTTGCCCAATTAGAGCGGGAAACCATTTCTGAGCGAGTAAAGGACAATTATTATGAACGTATGAAATATGGAACATGGTTAGGTGGGCCAGCCCCTTTTGGCTTTGATAATGCTAAAACGATTGCAGAGGATGGAAGAGAAGTTCCTACCTTGGTACCAAATAAACAAATAGAAGATGCAATGAGGATTTTTTATAGTTATGGGGATGACGATATTTCATTGGGAAAGCTGGCGAAAATATTAAATCAGGAAGGTGTATCTAATTCGAACCGTAAAACTTGGGATAATGTTGCTTTATCACGAATACTACATAGCCCCTGTTATGTAAAGGCTGATTCTTTGGTTTACAATTATTATAAGAAAAAGGGAATTAGTAACTTTGCAAATGGCATGGAATGCTTTGACGGAAAGAATTCGGTGCAGGTGGTTGGAAAAAGACAAGGAAATGAAAGAAAATACACGAATCTGAAAGAGCATAGTTTATATAAAACAAATTTTTTGGGAGTAATACCTTCTGATGTATGGTTAAGCTGTCAGGAAAAGTTAGAAAAAAATGCCCAAATTGGGAATTCGGGAAAAGGAAAACATACCTGGCTTTCTGGAACTGTAAAATGTGGGGATTGTGGATATGCCCTGGTAGTAAAAAAATATAAGGATGTGTTGAGTTTTCGCTGTAGCGGGCATTACAATTTACACATTTGTCCTCGTATTGGTTTCCCAATTACACCAAAAGAGATTGAAGAACAAGTTTCTATTGAAATACAGAAAATTTTTGATTCCTGTGCAACAGAAATGGAAGGAAGTCTAGAGTCTTACCAAGGAGATTTAGAACAAAAAAACCTATTACAGCAGTTTGAACTGAAAATAGAACGATTGGTGAATTCCCTTTCGGAAAGTTCGGAAGTTACAATAAAATATATCAATCGAGAGATTGAAAAACTGGATAAGCAAAAAAGTGAAGTGCTTCAAAGTATGAAAACGATCCAAAAGATAGATTTAGAGCGTTTTAAAAATGTGAAGTTTGATTTGCTTGAATTTGAAGACAAGAAAGCTGCACTTTCACAGTTTATCGAGAAAATTCTTGTTTTTGAGGGTGAAATTGAAATTGTGTGGAAAATATAATTTCCTTGCAAAGTTTCCGCTTTGTGGATAAACTATAATTAAGAAACTGTCCAGTTTATATCGTACCCGTTTTAACTATGGATTTTTTTGCGGATTATATATATAATAAGAAAAACAGAGGATACTGGATCCGATTAATTTTATGTGTAAAGGAGTTGATTTCTATGAATACAAACCAGATGTTACTAATGAAATATGTAAACGAAGTACAAAAGATTTATGGAAGTCATTTGAAAAAAGTAATATTGTATGGATCTTTTGCAAGAGGAGATAACAATGAAAACTCCGATATTGATATTATGATTTTGGTCGATTTATCAGAGGAAGAAATCAAGAATTATTCAGAAAAACTTTCAGAAGTTACATTTGATATGAATTTAGACAATGATATTATGATTATGCCAATTGTAAAAAATGAAATACACTTTGAATACTGGTTGGAAGTATATCCATTTTATATCAATATTAAGAATGAGGGGGTATCTTTGTATGCAGCATGATAACCAATCAGATATTGGTACAATAGAGGATTTAGCATATCATAGATTAAAAGTTGCAAAAGAGGATTTAGAAACAGCAGAAGATAACTTAAGAGACAACCACTTACGAGCTGCGAATAACAGGGCATATTATTCCATTTATCATACGATTACTTCAATTCTAGCGCTAGAAAAGACAGCATTTAAGAAGCATAAAGATACGATTGCTTATTTTAACAAGACGTATGTAAAGAATGAGATATTTCCCAGAAAGTTAGGACGTGAAATTAGTATTGCTGAGGTAGTAAGGCATGCAAGCGACTATGATGAATTTTATATGGTGTCATTGGAAGAAACAGAAAGGCAGATAAATACGGCAAGAGAATTTATTCATGCAGCAGAAACCTATATACAAAAAGATAAAATATGAGCCAGGAGAAATCCCGGCTCATACGTTTGTTTTGGAGAAGTATTTCTGCTCCGAAAGGTATTTATAAATTCCGTGAAAAAAAGTCCTAAAAACACTTAAAATGATATCTAAAAAAACAAGGAAAACCTTGATTTTTCTATGTTTCCATTTGTTACGCATACTTCAACATCCCATTGAATGCCATAATAGCCACTTTCTTCAATGGCCTCAAGTACGGTATTATTGTAATCACCGTAGGGAGGGCGGAAAAGATTCATTTCCATACCGGTTAATGCTTTGACTTTTTCATGTGGTTTTATAATTTCGCGGATACATTCCTGTTTGGAAAGCTGTGACATTTGTTTGTGATTTTCACTGTGATTGGCTAAATCATGACCATCGAAAGCAATGGCTTTTACATCCTCCGGATAGGAATCTATCCAACCACCGGTCATAAAAAAGGTGGCTTTTACATTATTTTCTTTTAATATTTTCAGTAATGCAGGGGTATCCTCATTTCCCCAGGCTGCGTCAAAGCTAAGTGCAACCTTTGGTGAGGTACATTCTACACAGTAAATGGGCAATTTTCTTTCACTATTCTGTTTCATCGTATATACTGCATTTGGAAGATAATGAAAACCAAGACCCAGAAACAAGATACCCAATAACATGAGTAATCCGGAACTTAGAAAAAAGCATAAATCTTCTTTGTTTTTTTTAAAAGACATAAAATCTCCTCATATTAAAAAAGTTTCGATTACTAATAGTATATGGAAGTAACAAGAAAAAATGCCGGATTGCAAATTGTATTTGCAAATGTTAGAATAAAGAAACTAGAAAAAGAAAGAAGGAAAATTTATTATGAAATTTAATTGGAAAAAAATATTATGGATAGATCGAAGACTTCCAAAGACTTCCTATGTGTTACGGACATTTGTGGGATTCTATTTGATTTACATTGTATACCAGACGATATCCGGCCTTCGTGAACCGAATGTTACCAATCCTACGATTGTAATGGTAGGAGCTGGGATAATAGCAATCTTTTGCATTCTCTGTATTTTCTCCGGAGCCATGGGACTTCTAAAAAAAGAATATCGTGAGATGTATGATGATGAGGAAGAAATAGAGGAAGAAATAGAGGAAGAAATAGAGGAAGAAATAGAGAAAGAAAACAAAGAAGACCATGAGGACAAGTAAAATAGTGTCGGTTTTCAATAGAAAATAGAAGAAAATTACAAAAAAATAAATAAAAAGAAAAGGATTTTCATGGTTCATAGTAGGATTTTACATATAAAATGTATAAAAATATTGGTATAATTCACTTGTAACTAACAAACATTCACAAAATGTATAGGGAGGAAATGTGAACTATGAAAAAGAAAATTTTAGCATTAGCACTTTGTTTAACAATGACAGCAACTATGTTGGCAGGTTGTGGAGGAAACAATAAAGCAGCTTCTACCAATGCAACAACAAATGAAACAAAAGATACAGCAGAAGAACCAGTAGCAGAAGAACCGGCAGCTGAAGAACCAGCAGCTGAGACACCTGCAAATGGTTGCGCAGGAGTAGACGGACTAAATATTGGTGTATGTATTTACAAATTTGATGATAACTTCATGACGCTTTATAGAAATGAATTACAAACATACTTAGAAGCAGGTGGAGCTTCCGTTACTATTATGGATGGTAAGAATGACCAGGCAGAGCAGACAAACCAGATTCAGAACTTTATTACAGAAGGTGTAGACGTTCTGATTGTAAACTTGGTACAGTCTTCCGCAGCAGAACAGATTACAAATCAGTGTAATGATGCTGGTATTCCTGTTGTATTTATCAACCGTGAACCAGAAGATGCTGAGAAACAAAGATGGTCAGACAATTCTATCAAAGCTACTTATGTTGGCGCAGATGCAAGACAGTCCGGAACTTATCAGGGCGAAATCGTTTTAGCATTACCAGACAAAGGGGATATCAATGGAGATGGAACCATTTCTTATGTTATGGTAGTTGGAGATCCTGAAAATGTAGATGCACAGTATAGAACTGAATTCTCTATTAAAGCATTAACCGATGCAGGCATGAAAGCAGAAGAACTTGACAAACAACGTGGTGACTGGGATCAGGCAAGAGGACAGGAAATCGTTGCAAATGCTTTAACAGCAAATGGTGACGGAATTGAAGTTGTATTCTGTAACAATGATGCTATGGCTCTTGGTGCAAAACAGGCAATTGAAGCAGCTGGCAGAACCGTTGGAAAAGATATTTATTTATTAGGCGTTGACGCTTTAACAGATGCACTGGAAGGCGTTCTTGCAGGAACCATTACAGGAACCGTATTCAATGACCATATTGGACAGTCTCATGCAGCAGCAGAAGCAGCAGCTTCCTTCGCAGCAGGCGAAACACTGGATACTTTAATCGGCGTAGATTATATTAAAGTTACACAGGATAACGCACAGGATATTTTAGATCTTCTTAAGTAATGGATGCAAAGTCAAAATCTATTCTTGGGTGTGCAAAAGGGCACACCCAAGTTTCTATGAAAGGAAGGTTACGACATGAGCGAATATTTGTTAGAAATGCGTGGAATTTCCAAGAGCTTTCCTGGAGTCAAAGCACTGGATAACGTAACTATTAAGGTAAGACCGGGAACGGTTCATGCGCTAATGGGAGAAAATGGAGCAGGGAAGTCAACATTAATGAAATGTCTGTTTGGAATTTATAAAATGGACGAAGGTGAGATTTATTTAAATGATAAACCGGTACAGGTTCTTAACGCAGATGATGCTTTACATAAGGGAATTGCCATGGTTCATCAGGAATTGCAGCCAATTCCGGAACGAAGCATTGCAGAAAATATCTTTTGCGGAAGATATCCAACAAAAAATATTGGGCCAGTTAAAATAATTGATCATAAAAGAATGTATGAAGAAGCATTTAGTCTTCTGAAACAAGTTAGAATGGAATATGATCCGAAGGCAAAATTGGGAACCTTGTCAATTTCTCAAATGCAGTCGGTTGAAATAGCAAAAGCAGTATCAATGAATGCAAAAGTGGTTATTTTGGATGAGCCTACTTCTTCATTAACCGATAATGAAGTAGAAGCCTTATTCCGAATCATCAATGATTTAAGAGATAAAGGGGTATCTATTATTTATATTTCCCACAAGATGGATGAAATTCTTCGAATTTCAGATGATGTGTCGATTATGCGTGATGGTCAATATGTGGGAACCTGGCAGTCAAAGAATTTAACAGTAGACATGATTATTTCTAAAATGGTTGGACGTGAACTTACTAATTTATTTCCTCCAAAAGACAATGTTCCGGGAGAACCTATTCTTGAAATAAAAGGAGTAAGCAGTATTCTGCCACATTCCTTTAAGGATATTAATTTGGTACTTAGAAGAGGAGAAATCCTTGGACTTGGTGGTCTGGTAGGAGCACAGAGAACCGAATTGATGGAAGCCATCTTTGGTGTAAGAAAGATTGCAAAGGGTGAAATTTACTATAAAGGCGAGAAACTGAATATCAAAAGACCGAAAGATGCTATTCGTCATGGAATTGGTTTAATTACAGAAGACAGGCGTGGAACGGGTATCTTTGGAGTTCTTTCCATTGCAGATAATGTTTCCGTAGCTTCTCTGGATCAATATGTGGATGGCGGCTTTATATTAAACGATAAAAAGATTGAAAAACTGGTGCAGGACAATGTAGCAAAATTAAGCATTAAGACACCAAGTTCCAAAACATTAATTCAGTCATTATCAGGTGGTAATCAGCAAAAAGTTATTATTTCCAGATGGCTGGCAAATAATCCAGACATCCTTATTATGGATGAACCTACGCGTGGTATTGACGTTGGTGCGAAGTATGAGATTTATCAAATTATGGTTGACCTGGCAAAACAGGGAAAAGCAATCATTATGATTTCTTCGGAAATGGCAGAGTTAATAGGAATGTCAGACCGAATCGTGGTTATGTGTGATGGCAGAATAACCGGTGAAGTAAGTGATGAAGAAGCAACCCAGGAAAATATCATGCAGTTCGCAACAAAATTTAATTAAGGAGGATGTCATAATGAATAAAGTAAAGAGTATAGATTTAAAAAAACTTGTTTCGGAAAATATTTTGATTATTATTGTATTAATGATGGTGGTTGTTGTTAGTATTATGAAACCAAATTTTCTTTCCATAGGCAACTTTTCTAATATTTCAGTTAACACGGCAGTACGTTTTATCATTGCACTTGGTATTTCGGGATGCTTAATTACAAAAGGTAATGACCTTTCAGCCGGACGTACCGTTGGTTTGGGAGCCTGTATTGCCGGTACCTTATTACAGAAACCGGATTATAGCGATAAGTTCTTTCCAAACCTTCCACAACTTCCAATTTTACTGGTGTTAGGTATTGTAATTTTGATTTGTTGCGTTTTTGGTTTTATAAATGGCTGCGTGGTATCTTTTTGGCAGGTACCTCCATTTATTGCAACTTTAGGTATGCAGACCATCGTATATGGTATTTGCCTTGTATATACAAAAGCAGTACCCCTTGGTGGTTACCGTTCTGATTATACCCAGATTGCAAGTGGTAAATTATTTGGTAAGGTTCCTTATTTGTTCTTCATTGCATTTTTTATTGGCTTGTTTATGTGGTTTTTGTACAATAAAACGAGACACGGTAAATATATGTATGCCATTGGTGGAAATGAAGTGGCAGCGGAAGTATCCGGAATCAATGTATCCAAGACAAAGATTAAAATTTATGTTTTAGCATCTGCATTGTTTGCAGTAGCTGGTTTCTTACTGGGAGCAAAAGCAGGTGGAGCCAGTGTTAATACAGGACTTAGTTACGAGTTGGAAGCCATTGCAGAATGTACCATTGGTGGTGTTTCTACAAATGGTGGTGTTGGTAAGGTATCCGGTATTTTAATTGGTGTTTTGGTTTTTGAATTATTAAAATCCTCCATGCAGTTCTTAAAGATTGATACTTCATGGCAGTACATCGTACAAGGTGCCGTAATTATTATTGCAGTAGCACTTGACTTAAGAAAATATCTTGCAAAGAAGTAATAAAGTTTGAATAAAAATTGGAAAGCAGAGAAAAAAGGGGATACGACTTTAAAAAAAAAGGAGTATCCCCTTTTTTGCTCGGCAAAAGTGTAGTAAAATAGAAAGCAGATGGATTTGTCTCCAAATAGAATAAATAAAAGAAGGTTTAAAAATGTATAAAGTGCTTTTAGTTGATGATGAACCAGAAGTAATGATGGCCGTTATTAAAAAAATGGAATGGGAAACACTGGGATTTAAGGTAATTGGATATGCACAAAATGGAGAAGAAGCTTTGGAAATGGCAGAAAACAATACACCGGATGTAGTAATGACGGATATTAAAATGCCATTTATGGATGGGTTAACCCTAAGCCGTAAGCTGAAAGAAACTTATGATGGAATAAAAATAATTATATTTTCCGGATTTGATGAATTTGAATATGCTAGAGAAGCTATAAAAATTGAAGTGGAAGAATATATTTTGAAACCCATGAAATTGGAAGAACTAACGGAAATTTTCAGACGAATAAAAAATATGCTGGATAAAGAAAGAGAAGAAAAAAACGATATAGAGAAACTAAAGCATTATTATATAAAGAGCCTTCCCCTGATGCAAGATCAGTTTTACATTGGATTAATTGAAGGAAAAATGGACGAAAATAAAATTGAAAGTTATAAGAAAAATTATCAGATTAAGATGGAGGGAGAATCTTTTGTTGCTATGGTTCTTCGTATTTGTGGAAACAGTGACTGTGAAGAGAACAATTCCACCATATTGGATCAGGAATTAAGAAAGTTTTCTATAAAAAATCTAATCGATGAAAATTTACAATCTTATAATTTTAAAAGTTTTGCATACTTTGAACAAATTATTTATATTGTGACCATGGAAGAGAAGGAAAATATTAAACTGTTTGTAGATAAACTGGATAAAATATGTAAAATGGCAGAAAGAATGCTTGGAATCAATGTAGTTGCCGGAATAGGCAGTGTGTGCCCCCGAATGCAGCAACTGAAGTATTCCTATGAAGGAGCAAAAAATGCGGCATTTTATCGGGAAGAGGATGAGATAAGCCATGCAACCTACATTGAAGAACTGCAGCCTTTTATAAAAAGAGCACAGACCTTTGATGAACAGAGTATCCAGGCAATTTTAATGGAAATAAAAATGGGAGACCAAAAAAAATTAACTTCTCAAATAGAAGGATTTATTAAACAAGTCAGAGAAAGTAAATGCAGCATCAAACAGCTGCAGGTTATGCTTATGGGAGTGGTTACAGAACTGTATAAATTAGGGGGAGCTTATGACATTGATATGACAGAGATTTTAGGCGATAATTTAGATGTATACCAACAACTTTCCAGATTTGATGGATTAGAAGAAATGCAAAAATGGCTTCTTGAGGTGTGCCTTATGGTTCGTAAATCCATTAGCAAGGAAAGAAAAAATACAGCCCAGCTCTTAATTGATAAGGCAGTGAACTATATGGAAGAAAATTATGGAGACAGTTCCTTATCCATTGAAAAAATATGTGGCATATTAAATGTAAGTGGAGCTTATTTTTCTACTATATTTAAAAGAGAGACAGGACAAACTTTTTTAAACTATCTCACGGAGATACGGATGAAAAAAGCAATTCTTTTATTGGATGGAACAGAGGAAAAAACGTATATCATATCGGAGCAGGTAGGCTATATGGAGCCAAACTATTTTAGCTATGTTTTTAAGAAAAAATATGGAATGGCTCCATCTAAATATCGAAGAATCAGATTGGAGCAAAGCAGTGCGGAGAATTAGAGGAGTTTGGGGACGCTTGATAAAAGCAATCAACTATCGAAGCATTCAGTTTACCATATCGGCATCCTTTACTATGGTAACTGTAATTTCTATGTGCTTTTTAGGAATTGTTTTGTATTCCAACTTTGTTTTAAAAACCAAAGAAACGGCTATAAAAGCCACGGAACAACTTTTGAATCAAACCAATGTAAATCTGGAAACGTATCTTCGAAATATGATGCGAATATCGGATTCCATGTATTACTCTGTTATTAAAGACAAGGACATATCCATAAACACGATGGATAATGAAATGACACTTTTATATGAAGCAAACAAGGACAATCTGGTAAGCATTGCCTGCTTTAAAAAAAATGGAAAACTGGTAGCAGCCACGCCGGTTGCAACTTTAAAAGAAACGGTAGATGTTACCTCACAGGAATGGTTTTTATCTGCCAATCGACAGATGGAAAACTTACATTTTTCCGTGCCACACGTACAGAACTTATTTGATGATACGGCCTATCGCTATTATTGGGTGGTATCTCTTAGTCGTATGGTAGAACTTACATCCAGAGGAAATAATATACGCGGTGTGCTTTTGGTCGATATGAATTTCAGCGGAATTGAGCAATTATTTAAAAAATCAAATGCAATGGGAGAATCCGGATATATTTATTTGGTAGACAGTGATGGAAAAATCATCTACCATCCAAAACAAAAACTAATTGATTCTGGGGTCATGAATGAAAATAACAAAATGTCGGTGACCTATGAGGACGGTTCTCATAGTGAGGTTTTTAATGATGAAAAAAGAATGGTAACGGTGAAAACAGTTGGATATACCGGTTGGAAAATCATTTATGTTACACCCAGCAGTATCTTTAACATGAGCTTGAACCAGACACGCTATTTTGTAATTTTAATTATCAGTGTGATGATGCTCATTTTAATTTTTGTCAATCAATTTGTATCGGCACAAATTGCGAAACCAATTAAACGTTTGGATCGTTCGGTGAAGGGCTTGGAAAATGGAAACCTAGATGTAATCGTATATGAAGGAGGAGGATCCGATGAGATTGAACATCTAGGAAAATCATTAAATTCGGTAGTCATTCAACTTCGAAAATTAATGGAGAAAGTCCTTATTGAACAGGAGGAAAAAAGAAAATCAGAGCTGGATGCGCTTCAGTCACAGATCAATCCTCATTTTCTCTACAATACCTTGGATTCTATTGTTTGGATGATAGAGGGAGAACGCTATCCTGAAGCAATTTGTATGGTTACGGATTTGGCAAGTTTGTTTCGCATTAGCTTAAGTAAAGGGAAAACTATTATTTCTATCCAGGATGAAATAGCCCATGCAAAGAATTATATGAATATACAAAAAATACGTTATAAGGATCATTTTGAAATTTCCTATGATATCCAAGAGGAGGTGTACGAATATTCCACGGTGAAACTAATTATACAGCCACTTCTGGAAAATGCCATTTACTACGGGGTGGAGGCTATGTTTGATGAAGGAGAAATATGGCTAAGGGCATACAAGAAGGAAGACGATATTTACATTGAAATTTCAGATAATGGGTTGGGTATGCCAAAAGAGGTGGTGGATAATTTATTAAAGGAAGGTAAAAGGAAACCAACCAAAGGGTCTGGTGTAGGACTTAAGAACGTGCATACAAGGATACAATTACATTATGGAAAAGAATATGGACTGAAGATTGAAAGTGAACCAGATGAAGGAACCAGTGTGAGAATACGACTGCCTGCCATTCTTTATTCTGATTTTTTAAAAAAGGAGGAAAAGGGTGAATAATAAAGCAAGCTATATTATGATCGTAATCATGGTGATTTTTCTTTTTTTTGGAATTGGTATTTATGGTTATTTAAGTGATGGAAAAAAGCAGGAATCTTATCATGTATCCGTAATTATGGAATCAAACAATGCAGAATATTGGTCCGTACTGAAACAGGGAATTGAAAGTGGTGCCAAAGAATGCAAAATAAAAGTTAATTTTGTGACGGTTTCCTCCAAAGATAGTACTTCCGAGTGCCTGAATGCCATTCAGCGGGAAATACAAAATGGAGCCGATGGACTGATTCTAAACTTAGACAATCGAAGTCACCTAGTGAAGAAGCTGGATGAAGTGATTATGAACACACAGATTGTACTTGTGGAATCAGAAATACCCCTTTCAAAAGAATATTCCTATATAACGCCGGATAATTTTAGAATGGGAGAAGATTTAGGAAAAATCATTTCTTTAAAGTGTAAAAATGGAAAAAAAGCAGGAATTATTGTAGGAAATAAAAAGAAAACCTCAGATGTGGAACGGAAAAATGGTATTTTGAAGGCAATGAGTGAAAAAAATGTCCGCTGGATATTAGAAATGGAGGACGAGGTGACGGTAGAACAGTTGAAAGAAAAATACAAAGCACAGCCGGTAGACTATCTTGTTGGAGTCAACAATATTGTAACAGAAAAGCTGGTCGATGCTTTTAAGGAGGAACTGGAACATCCCAAAATCTACGGAATTGGAAATACAGAAAAAATTGTGTATTATATGGACAAAGGCCTGGTGGATACCATTGTTACTCCCAATGAATACGTGATGGGATATACCAGCATTAAAACCATGTATACAAGGCTGGATTATGGGTCAGCAAATAAAAAAAAGGACATTGACTATTTAGTAGTAAATCAAAAGAACTTATACAATTCAGAAAACCAAATTTTTATGTTTCCTATGATTCAATAGAAGTAAGGAGCTTGAAATGAAAAAAATGAAAAAGACCATTTGCCTGATTTTATGTTTTTGTATTGGAATATCCTTAGCAGCCTGTGAAACTCCCAAAGAAGAGAAAAAAGGTAATAAAATAAAATCAATTCGGATTGGAATCAGTGTATATGATTACTATGATACCTTTATTTCAGAGTTAATGGACGCCTTTGATATTTATGTTAAAAGTATGGAGACAAACAAAGGAATAACCATTTCTGTTGATTTGGAAAATGCAGCAGCCAGTCAAAGCGTTCAAAATGCACAGGTAGAGGATTTTATTAGTAATGGCTGCGATGTTATTTGTGTAAATTTAGTAGATCGAACCGACCCAACCATGATTATAGACAAAGCGAAAAGTGCTAATATTCCGGTCGTCTTTTTTAATCGGGAACTGGTAGAAGAGGATCTGGAAAGATGGAATAAACTGTATTATGTTGGAGCGGTTGCACTGGAATCCGGAATTATGGAAGGAAAACTTGTGGTTGATGCCTGTAAGAAGGAATGGAACCAAATCGATAAAAATGGAGATGGAACCTTGCAATATGTTATGCTGGAAGGAGAGGCCGGTCATCAGGATTCCATTGTGAGAACGGAATACTCGGTGAATACGGTGGCAGAGGCAGGCTACGATGTTGAAAAACTGGCATATGCCATTGCCAATTGGAATCGAGCCCAGGCACAGACAAAAACGTCACAATGGATCGAACAGTTAGGAGAAAGAATAGAAGTGATTTTTTCTAACAATGACGATATGGCCCTTGGTGCAGTGGATGCTTATAAATCTGCGGATATTGCCTATGATAAATTTCCGGTGATTGTAGGAATTGATGGGACCAAAGCCGGAATGGAGGCTGTAAAAGAAGGAACCATGAAAGGAACCGTGTTAAATGATGAAAATGGGCAGGCTAAGGCAATGGTGGAACTTTGCTATTCTTTAGTTACAGGAGAAAAACTGATTGACAATATTCACTTGGAAGATGGAAAATATATACGTTTGCCGCATAAAATGGTGACACAGGAAAATCTGGAAGAACTTCAAAAAAATGAAACTCACAACCCTAACTCAATTGGTTAGGGCTGTGAGTTCCTTTTCTTTTCTGTCCTTCTTTTAACATAATATAACGTCCAATGGAAGCATCCGGTAGAAGAAAACGGCATCCATAAAGGCTTGTATTTTTATCTTCCAGTGGAACGATTCGAATGATTTCAGCGCGTAAGTCTTTATCGAAAGAATCATCCTTTAAATGAAGGCGAATCTTTTTATTTAATGGAAGAGGATCTTCTGTATTTGGCAGAATGAAACTGAGCCCTCCCGTACTGATATCTTTTAATAAAACATTTCGATTCAAAGTTCCTTTTGCTGTCGCAAAAAATAAAGGACATTCTACACCGAGATACAGGCGAAAAGATTCTCTCCGATTATAAGAAGCGCCCTCTCCGCTTAGGGTAACACAATGATAAATTTCACTGTGGTATTTTACAAGTTTTACAGAAGGATTATCCCATCGGTGCAGTTTCGGTGCTAAATGAATAAAAAAAACAGGAACTTTTTCCGGAAAACCAACGGACTTTCCTTCATGAACAATTTGGGATATTAAAATTCGATTTCCCTCTAAAACTTCTACAATTTCACTGGAAAGAGAAACTGATTTATCTGGGAGATCAACTAAAATCTCCACTTTATCCCCAACTTGCATTTCTTCAATTTCCATGGTACCCTACACTCCTTTTCTCAATATATCCCATCTATCCCTATTATAGCAAAATATGGAAATTAACGATACCGTATAATTTTCACAGAAAAGCCCATGTTATTTTGTAAAAAACTCCTAAAAATAGCAAAAATATTTTTGCGTAAAAAAATTGACAAAGAAGGAAGAGACTGTTAAATTATTGTATATATACAAAGTAAATGGAGGACATCATATGTTTAAGTTGAATGATAACTATTTAAAATTACCGGGAAGCTACTTGTTTGCCACAATAGGAAAAAAGGTTGCAGCCTATGCAGAAGAAAATCCGGATAAAAAGATAATCCGCCTGGGAATCGGAGATGTGACCCAACCCCTGGCACCGGCCATTATTGAAGCGCTTCACCGTAGCGTAGAGGAAATGGGAAAGGCAGAAAGTTTTCATGGATATGCGCCGGACTTAGGGTATGAATTTTTAAGAAATGCAATTGCAAAAGGAGATTATGAACATTGGGGGGCGGATATTCATGCAGATGAAATTTTTGTAAGTGATGGAGCAAAAAGCGACTGCAGCAATATTCAGGAAATCTTCAGTTTAGATAATAAAATAGCGGTATGCGATCCGGTATATCCGGTATATGTGGATTCCAATGTAATGGCAGGAAGGACAGGCACCTATGATCCACAAACAGAAAGATGGAGCAATGTAATTTATATGCCATGTACTGTGGAAAATGATTTTGTACCGGAACTTCCCAAAGAAGCGCCGGATTTAATTTATTTATGTTATCCCAACAATCCAACCGGTTCCACATTAACCAAAGCACAGCTCCAGACTTTTGTAGATTATGCAAATAAGGTAGGTGCCGTAATTTTATATGATGCGGCCTATGAAGCTTATATTTCCGAAAAGGATGTTCCACACACCATTTATGAATGTACCGGTGCAAGAACCTGTGCCATTGAGTTTAAGAGCTTTTCTAAAAATGCCGGATTTACAGGAGTTCGCTTAGGCTATACCGTAGTTCCCAAAGATTTAAAATCAGGAGAAGTTTTACTTCATTCCTTATGGGCAAGAAGACATGGAACAAAATTTAATGGAGCACCCTATATTATCCAAAGAGCGGGAGAGGCCGTTTATTCGGAAGAAGGCAAAAAACAGTTGAAAGAACAAGTTGCCTATTATATGAAAAATGCACAAACCATAAAAAATGGATTACAAGAGAATGGATATAAGGTCTGTGGTGGAGTAAATGCTCCCTATGTATGGCTTAAAACACCGGACAACATCACATCTTGGGAATTTTTTGATTATTTGCTATACCATGCAAATATAGTGGGGACACCAGGATCCGGATTTGGACCAAGTGGAGAAGGTTATTTTAGACTAACGGGATTTGGCACTTATGAAAATACAGTAAAAGCCATTGAAAGAATAAAAAGCCTGTAAAAAGGGAAACCGGGGGTAGGAGAGATCATGAGCATAGAACAGCTGCCATTTAAAATTGAGTTTGAAGTCGCTGCGATTATTATTTTTATTATTATCCTGTTTTATACGTATTCCGGTAAAAACATTCCCAATTTGGCCAGCCGAACCTATAAAATTATGGTTACTGTGCTTTTTATGACCTCTATATTGAACTTGATTACGGTATTTACCATTGCAAATACCAGGGAGATACCGGTCGAGTTAAATTATGCACTCAATTATTTGTATTTACTGATTCAGAATATGGCAATTCCTATTTGGTTTTTTTATGTCTATGAATTAACGGAAGAAAAAGAGAAGAACTGGACCAGCTATTTATACAGTATACCGGCACTTCTTATTTTGATTTCATTTTTTATTACACCAATGACCGGTTATATTTTCTATTTTGATAAGAATAAGAACTATTGCTTAGGACCGGGGATGCAGATTCTCTATCTTTGTGCATTACTCTACCTTTTTTTATCTTTAGTCTTTACTATAAAATCCAGAAAAAATTTAAATCAAAGCCAAAAGTTTGCAATTTCATTTTTTATTGTGACAACGGGTGTTTCTATTATTTTGCAGGCTTTTATACCAAAACTTATGCTTGTTGGATTTGCAAGTGCTATGGCATGTTTAGTCATGTACATTTCGCTGCAAAATCCGGAAGAACAAATTGACTATACAACCGGTATCTTTAATCGCACCGCAGCCATTACTATGATTAGTGACTATTTAAAGCAGGGTCAGGAATTCAGCATGATTGTTTTAGCCATTGACCAGTTTAAAGAAATTAATGAAAAGTATGGATTTGAAATAGGAGATTTGCTGCTGCGGAATATATCCAAATACCTTAGCAATATTGTGCCAAACTGTATTTACCGTTTGGAGGGAGATAACATTACCATTATTTTCCAAGAAGAAGACATTACCATGGAAGAAATAATCGATGAAATCCAAAAAAGATTTCAAAAAGAATGGGTGATAGTGGAGGATTCTATCCCTTTGTCAACTTGTATTTGCTGTATTTATTGTCCACAGGATGCAAAAACCGTGACGGAAGTATTGGATACCATTAACAACAGTATTCGTGATGCCAAAGAAATTGGGAAGGGAACCATCATATATGCCTGCGAGCATATAGAAAACAGGGAAAAGAAAATCAGCGAACTGGAAGAACAGAAGCGTCTTCTTGAAAATATTTCAAAGGAAGCGGAAGCGGCTCGAGTGGAAGCGGAACGTGCCGACCGTACGAAAAGTATTTTTCTGGCGAATATGTCCCATGAAATAAGAACACCTATGAATGCAATATTAGGAATGACAGAATTAGTATTAAGAGATGAGGTTTCAAACCAGGTTAGAGATAATGTAGAGAATATCAGAGGAGCCGGAGAATCCCTTCGTGCAATTATTAATGATATTTTGGATATTTCAAAGATTGAGTCAGGAAAATTAGAAGTAGTCAATGATCGCTATTATTTATCTTCCATTATTCATGATATTACCAATATGGTATGTGCAAGAATGCTGGAAAAAAAAGTAGAGTTTATTTTGGAAATGGATCATAATCTTCCGGATGAACTGCTAGGAGATGAATTTCGACTTCGTCAAATTCTCTTGAATTTATTAACCAATGGGGTAAAATTTACGCAAAAAGGCTATGTTCGATTGCGCTTAAGAGGAGAGGTTGAAGATAATACGGTAAATTTACATATTTCAGTAGAGGATACGGGATTTGGGATTAAACCGGAGGATCAGGAACGTTTATTTGAAAGTTTTGCCCGTTTTGATGGAACCAAAACAAGACAAATTGAGGGAACCGGACTTGGACTTGCTATATGCAAGCAGCTTCTTACTTTAATGGGTGGAAAAATTCATGTGGAGAGCGTATATGAAAAAGGGAGTACTTTTTATGTGGATTTAAAACAAAAAATATTCAGTCCCAAGACCATAATGGAGATAGAAAATAAAGAATTAGTGAAAACATTGGTTATTTTGGAAGATGAGCAGGATAATCAAATGATATATACACTAAAGAATTTAGAAATTATGGCTACTTATGAGGTGGATTCCCCTATGATTTGGAGGATGCTAAAGGATGTAAAGTTCAGTCATATTTTCATGTCGTATACTACGTATAAGAAGGAAAAAAAATGCGTAGATAAGTTAGCAAAAGAGACAAAAATTATAGTAATTGCAGAATATGGACAATACATTGAACGCACGGGATATTTATCTGTTATTCAAAAACCGGTTTATTGCTTAAACGTGGGAGAGTCCTTGAATGGAACCTTACAGACGAATGTGAAAAAGAAATATCAGGAAACCTTTATTGCGCCGGAAGCAAAAGTTTTATTGGTGGATGACAATGAAGTTAATTTAAAGGTTGCGGAAGGTCTGCTAAAGCCATATCAAATGCAAATAACAAAGGCATTTAGTGGAAAAGAATGTTTGGAATTATTAAAATCAAAAGAATATGATCTTGTATTTCTTGACCATATGATGCCGGAGATGGATGGAATTGAGACCCTTTTAAAAATTCGTGAAAATGAGGATCCTTATTTTAAAAACTTGAAAGTGGTGGCCCTAACGGCAAATGCAATTCGAGGAATAAGAGAAATGTTTATTGAAAATGGATTTGACGATTATATTTCCAAACCTATAGATGTAGGACGTTTAGATGAAGCATTACGGAATAATCTTCCGGAAGAACGAATGAGAAAAGATGAAGAAAGGCAGAAATTATTAAGAGAAGAATTTCCATTTGAGATGCAGGGAGTGGATACAAAAAAAGGGGTGAAAAACTGCTCGGGCTCGGTGAATTTATATTGGGAACTTCTAAATACGGTTATGCTGGAAGGAAGAATCAAGCACCATCTGATGAAAGAATACATTGCTACGGATAATATAAAAAGCTATATGGTAGAAGCCCATGCTTTAAAAAGTGTGGCAGCTAGCCTGGGTGCAGAGGAACTGTCTATGCTGGCAAAGAAACAGGAAGAAGAGGCAAAAGCAGAAAATTATGTATTCATTCAAACGAGGGGAAAAGATCTTTTAGATGTATATGAACAGTTTCTCAATGAAGTAGAACGTGTATTGAAGCTTCATCAAAAAAAAGAAACAGGGAAAGAACAAAAAAGTATTTCCCAGAAGGAAAAAGAAAAAATAGTAAAGAAAATTTGGAATCTGGTGAAAGAGTACGAAGATGAAGAGGCGTTGGAAGGATTGAATCAATTAAAGAATAGCAAACTTTCAGGCACAGAAGAAAAGAAAATACAGGAAATTTTAGAAGCTTTGAAGGTATTAAATTATACAAAGGCCTCTTCTTTACTGGAAGAATGGATGGAAACAATGGATTGTGAGGTGCAAAATTGACAAAACAGGAGTTTTTGAATTTTATCGAAAGTAAAATTATCATCTTAGATGGTGCAACGGGATCCAATTTAATGGAGAAGGGGATGACCATGGGAGAGTGTCCGGAAAAGTGGATATTAGAACATCCACAAGTCCTAATTTCCCTTCAACAGGACTTTATTGAAGCCGGTTCGGATATCTTGTATGCGCCAACCTTTACCTGTAATCGAATAAAATTACAGGAATATGGATTAGAGGACAACCTAAAGAAAATGAATGCAGAACTTGTTAACTGCACAAAACAGGCGATTTTAAGAGAAAAGGAAAAAGGGCTTCTACGGCCGGTTTATATAGCGGGTGATATTACCATGACGGGAAAGCAGCTGTATCCAATAGGAACTCTCTTATTTGAGGAGCTGGTAGAAATATATAAGGAACAGGTAAAGGCACTTGTGGAGGCAGGAGTGGATTTATTTGTGGTAGAAACTATGATGAGCCTACAGGAGTGCAGGGCAGCGGTGCTGGCAGTGAAAGAAACCTGTGACCTTCCCGTTATGGTTACCCTTACCTTTAAGGAGGATATGCGTACCTTATATGGAACGGATCCGGCAACGGCTGCCGTTGTTATGGAAGCCATGGGTGTAGAAGCGGTTGGTGTGAATTGCTCAACGGGACCGGAAGCAATGTGCCATATTTTAGAAAAGATGGAGGAATATATCCAGATTCCATTAATAGGAAAACCAAATGCAGGGCTGCCTTATTTACGGAATGGCATTACGGTGTATGATATGGAAGCAGAATCGTTTGCAAAGGAAGCATCAAAACTTATTAAAGCGGGGGCTTCTATTGTTGGAGGCTGCTGCGGAACCACACCAAAGCATATTTCTTTACTGAAAAAAGAAGTAGAGAAAGAAACCATAAGAAGAAAAAAGAATAAAAAAAGACTGCTTACAACCGAACGGGGAATCCTGGAAATTAAATTGAATGGCAGTTTTCTGGTGATTGGTGAACGAATTAATCCAACCGGTAAAAAAGCTTTGCAGGAAGAATTAAAGGAAAACAAGTTGGATTTGGTTGTAAAAATGGCAGAAGAACAGGAGGAACAAGGAGCTTCCATATTGGATATTAATATGGGAATGAACGGAATTGATGAGAATAAAAAAATGCAGGAAGTAATTTATGAAATGATGAAGGTATCCAATCTTCCATTAAGTATCGATTCCAGTTATATTTCGGTTATTGAAAATGCCCTTCGCATTTACCCCGGAAGAGCTTTGATTAATTCCATTTCTCTGGAAAAAGAAAAATTTGAAAAATTAATTCCAATGGCTAAAAAATATGGAGCCATGTTTGTTCTGCTTCCCCTTTCGGATAAAGGGCTTCCAAAAAACATAGAAGAAAAAAAAGAGATTATTCATAAAATAGTCAAACGTGCATATGAAGTGGGACTTACAAAAGAGGATATGGTTGTAGATGGACTGGTAACAACGGTAGGCGCAAATAAAAAGGCAGCATTGGAAACTTTAGAAATAATTCGATACTGCAAAGAAGAACTGGAAATAGCCACGGTATGTGGATTATCCAATATATCCTTTGGTCTTCCAGAGAGAGCCTTTGTAAATAGTACCTTTCTGGCATTTGCCATAAAAGAAGGCTTAACCATGGCAATTGCAAATCCATCCCAGGAACTGCTTATGAATGCCGCATTTGCCAGTGATCTGCTTTTAAATAAAGAACAAGGGGCAGCTCGTTACATCAGCCGTGTTTCAAAACATCCCTTAACAATATCACCCATAAAAACAACCGCCAAAACAGAAGAAAAAGAAGAAGAGAAGGATCCAATATATTCCGACGTTTTAAAAGGAAACAGCAGAAATATTTTAGAGGATGTGAAAGCTGCATTAGCCCAGGGGGAAAGTGCCGCAGATATAATAGAGAAGAGATTAATTCCCGGAATTAATGAAACAGGCGAGCTTTTTGACCGGCAGATTTATTTTCTTCCTCAATTGATCGGCAGTGCAGAAACCATGAAGATCGCAATTGATTATTTGGAACCACTTTTGAAAAAAGAGGGAACAAAGAAAAAAATGGCGACTTTGGTAATGGCAACGGTTGCCGGTGATATTCATGATATTGGAAAAAATCTGGTTGTACTTATGCTGAAAAATTATGGATTTGATGTGATAGATTTGGGAAAAGATGTCCCTGCAAAAGAAATTATTCGGATAGCAAAAGAAAAAAAAGCGGAAGTAATCGGTCTTTCTGCTCTGATGACAACAACTATGATGGAGATGAAACAGGTGGTAGATCTTGCAAAACAGGAAAATCTTAAATCAAAAATCATAATAGGAGGAGCCGTTATTACCCAGAGCTTTGCAGATGAAATTGGAGCAGACGGCTATTCTAAAGATGCGAAGGAAGCCGTTCTGCTCGTAAAGAGACTGTTGGGCGTAGAATAAACAATAACCCTTAAGAAAAGGAACTGCCGAAAACTTTACGTTTTAAAAAGCCAAATCCTTTTACAAACCAGTTTTGCGATTCCATAAACATAATTGGAATTTCCTGATAGGAAATTCCTTTGGCTTCCAGCCAAACATCAAGAAGGCGTTCGGAAACAAAACCAAAAACACGGGCTTCATAGACAGAATACGAAGAAATATCCAAAGTCTTTTCTAACTGGAATAAGATATCAAAAAGCCATGTACAGTAAGCATTAAAATAGTCCTGACGCATAATAAACATATTAAACATATGAGCAGAAGTGCGGTTCATTACCGTTTCAAAAGCAGAAAAATAGTCCGGATAATCTTTTTTGATGATTTCACCGGCTCGGTCTATGCCTTCCTTATGATGGGCATGAATATAGTGGGAATAGTTAGTTTCAATAAAGTAGTGGCGCTTTTTTGGAAGAATAATCGGTGTCTTAGAAAGGAGGGATTCTGCTTCTGGCTGTGTTAAAATAGCCGAAAACTTATCCTTCTTTTTATGAAGTGTAAAATGGCGCCGATAGTGAACCAGACCAATGTAGTCAGCGCTTAGGTTCTTATATGCCCAGTAAATAGCCGTTAACTCACAGTAATTTGAATTTTTCAAAGAAATATTATCTCCACTATTATCACCAATATAAGAAAGGTTTGTAGTACTCCCCTCTTTTCCAACATGAATGGGAAGATACATGGGATCCTGGGGCATTTGGTATGCTTTATGTGCTGCAATTAATAATTTAATATTCATTTTAAATTGACCTGCTTTCAAAAAATTGGTATGCTTATACTATTCGTTTAAAGATTTAAAAGAATTATAACAAGATTACTTAAAAAATGCAATGAATGAATGGTATAGGTGAGAAAGCATATAGTCAGGAAGGATGTAGAACATGGAAACAGAACAGGAGCCGTTAGATACGCTTCATAAATACGAAAAAGAGGCATTGAAATTTTTTATTCAAGTATGTGAAAAAAACAACCTGGAGTATTACGTAATTGGAGGAACTTTACTGGGTGCAGTAAGGCATCATGGTTTTATTCCCTGGGATGATGATATTGATGTGGCAATGCCAAGAGAATCTTATGAACGCTTTTTAAAGATTGGCTCGAAAGAACTACCGGAACACTTATTACTGGAATCCCCACAAAATAATAAAGACTACCGAAGCTATTTTGGAAAGATAAGAAACGCCAATGTTGATATATATGACAATTTAGAAGATAATACGCAGCCAAGGAGACTGGGCTATATGATAGATATTATACCACTGGATGGAACACCAAATTCTCCGGTCCGAAGAAAAATCTATGGATATAAGATATTATTTTACCGCTTTTTGTGTGGAGCAGCCAATGTTTCAACGGGAATTCTGGCAACGCGCCCTAAAAAAGAAAAATTCCTTTTGGAATTGTGTAAAACCCTTCGTCTTTATAAATTATTAAAGGTACACAAAATATATAAAAGAATGGATCGACTATTCTTAAATCAGGATTTTAGAAATGCAGAGTATTCCGGAACAGCTATGGGAGCCTATCATTTACATGAAATTGTTCCAACGGTATTTTGGGGAAACTATGGGGAAGCATCTATTCTGGACTTTGAAGGTCTTAAGGTTAAGGGACCTAAAATGTATGATGAATATTTAACTCATATGTATGGAGATTATATGAAACTTCCAGCAGAAAGTGAAAGAAGAATTCATTTTCAAGGAACCTTAGTAGAAAGAAAGAGGGAAAGTAATTGAAGCGGGTATTATGGATTATCGTCTTAGCTGCTGCAATTTTGGCAGGGCATGAAGCAGCTAAGTTTAAATATGAATTTACGGAGACCTTATCCTTAATGGATAGAGATTCTGAGATGGATTTGGGAGAGGTGGACGTACAAAAGGACAAACTGGCTTCTTCTGAGGAAATTACCAACATTTTATTGGTGGGAGCAGATAAGAGGGAATATTGGAGTGAAAAAGGACGTTCCGATTCGGTTATGGTAGCCACTCTTGACATGAAACATAAAGAACTAAAACTGACTTCGTTAATGCGGGATATGTATGTAACCATTCCGGGATATGAAAACGCAAAATTTAATGCAGCCTATTCTTATGGTGGAATTAGTTTGCTTTATCAAACCATTGCAGAGAATTTCGGAATAAAGCTAGATGGCTATGTGATTGTTGATTTTGCGGCATTTAAGGAAGTAGTCAATACCATCGGTGGTGTTGAAATTGAACTTACAGAAGAAGAATGTGAGTATTTGTTACAAACCTATGCAGGGAAAAACTCCAGTATAGACAGGCTAAAGCCTGGAACCAATAAGATGAATGGAACCCAGGCACTTGCTTATACCCGGATTCGTAGGATTGGACCTGGAGACTTCGGAAGAACACAAAGACAGAGAAACGTTTTGAATGCCGTATTTAAAGAGGCAAAGGGTATGTCATTCAAAGAATTAAAAGTACTGGCAGAAAAGATTTTACCTTGTGTAACAACGGATATTACAAATGATGAGGTGCTATCCTATTTGATGACGGTAGTTATGATGGGAACAACCGAGCTGGAACAATTTAGAATACCACTGGATGATGGTTACACCCAAGACCGTATCAATGGTCAGGCGGTCTTGATTGTGGATTGGGAAAAAAATCGTTCTGCTTTGCATAAATTTATTTTTGAAGAGAATAATCCATTGACAAATGAATAGAGTATTGATAAAATGAGTGTTAACATCAACTCTTTAACACGTCATAGTAATGTAGCATTTAGTACTTTACTTTGAAAAAGTTTCAGGGTAACGAAAGGGGAATGGTTGTAAAAATGAGAAGAATGACCCTATCCATTCTTGTTGATAATACAGCAGGAGTTTTAAGCAGAGTAGCTGGTTTATTTAGCAGACGTGGTTATAATATTGATAGTCTTACTGTTGGTGAAACGGAAAATCCTTCTTTTTCTAGAATGACAGTTGCCGTAACCGGAGATGAGCTAATTTTAGAACAGATTGGAAAGCAACTAGCTAAACTGGAGGATGTAAGAGAAATTACAGAACTGAAAGATGGAGAATCCGTATGCAGAGAATTGATTCTTGTAAAAGTGATGGCAGGACAGAACGACAGACAGGCAATTATTGCAATTGCTGATATTTTTCGTGCAAAGATTGTTGACGTATCCATGGAGTCCCTAATGGTGGAACTTACAGGGAACCAAGTAAAATTAGAGGGATTTATCAAACTTCTGGATGGATTTGAAATCAAAGAATTGGTACGTACCGGTATTACAGGACTCGTACGGGGTGCCGGTGATTTGGCACAGGGAATGGATGACTAGTCTTTCAAAGAAAAAGCTTTGAAGGTGAAAGCCATAGAGAAAATAAAATAAATGGAGGAAAAGAAAATGGCAAAGATTTACTACCAGGAAGATTGTAATTTATCACTTTTGGAAGGAAAGACAATTGCAGTTATTGGCTACGGAAGCCAGGGACATGCACATGCATTGAATGCAAAAGAATCCGGCTGCAACGTTATTATTGGTCTTTATGAAGGCTCTAATTCTTGGAAAAAAGCGGAAGCACAGGGATTTAAAGTATATACAGCGGCAGAAGCTGCAAAAAAAGCAGATATTATTATGGTTCTTATTAATGATGAAAAACAAGCAAAAATGTATAAAGAATCGGTAGAACCTAATTTAGAACCGGGAAATATGTTAATGTTTGCCCATGGCTTCGCCATTCATTTTGGACAGATTATACCACCAAAAGATGTGGATGTAACAATGATAGCACCAAAGGGACCGGGACATACCGTAAGAAGTCAATATAAAGAAGGAAAAGGAGTCCCTTGTTTAATCGCCGTGCATCAAGATGCAACAGGACATGCACACGACATGGCATTGGCCTATGCTTTGGCAATCGGTGGAGCAAGAGCTGGTGTACTT
This sequence comes from Acetivibrio sp., assembly GCA_036658435.1. Classification (GTDB taxonomy): domain Bacteria; phylum Bacillota; class Clostridia; order Lachnospirales; family Lachnospiraceae; genus DIGJ01. Next base: position 65,289 of record JAVXEO010000002.1, on the reverse strand, counting down.
CAGACAACCTTCCGGGAAGAAACGGAAACGGATCTTTTTGGCGAACAGGCAGTTCTCTGTGGTGGAGTAACGGCATTGATGCAGGCAGGCTTTGAAACCTTAGTAGAAGCAGGTTATGAACCGGAAAGTGCTTACTTTGAATGTATCCATGAGATGAAGCTAATCGTAGACTTGATTTTTGAAAGTGGATTTGCAGGAATGCGTTATTCGGTATCCAATACCGCAGAGTATGGAGACTACATAACGGGTTCTAAGATTATTACGGCAGATACGAAAAAGGCAATGAAGCAGGTATTGACGGATATTCAGGATGGAACTTTTGCTAAAAACTGGTTATTAGAAAACTCCGTAAATTGTCCTAACTTTAATGCAATGAGAAGACGAGGAGCAGCACACCCATCAGAAGTAGTTGGAAAAGAGCTTCGTAAACTTTATAGTTGGAATGATGGTAATAAATTAATTGATAATTAAAAGAAAAAGGTTTGACTTTGTAACAAGTCAAACCTTTTTATTAGATATGCCCATGGAGATAAAAGAATGTGATGTGTGATTGATGAAAAAATAAGCCAATATAGTAAAAGAAAAGAAGATACGAATGAGAGGGCAAAGAGATGAGTATTATAGGATATTTGAATGTGGTTAATTGTGGAAAAGGCTCTCGTTGCTTCTTTATTGCAAAAGAGGATATTGCCAATGCAGTTTGCGTTGAAAATGGGGAAAACGTAAAAGTGTATACAGAAGAGAAAGTTATTGAATCTAAGATTGGGAAAAAAGAAGAGACCTGGTTTATTGTAAACTATGAGCATTTAGATATTCATGGGCTTGAAGTGGAAATTCAAATCTGAAAGAACCAAAGAGTGCTGGTTTATGGATTTTTTAATTGACATTTTTGGCAAAATAATATATACTAGATGAGAAAATTAAGTTTACAAGGTTTTCGGTGCGTGGCTCAGCTTGGTAGAGCGCTGCGTTCGGGACGCAGAGGTCGTGGGTTCGAATCCCGTCGCACCGAGTAAAAAGACATATCCTTCACCAAAGGGAGATATGTCTTTTTTTGTTTAAAGTTATTATACTATAGTCCTATTAGCTATGATAGGGTAGATCTACACTCTTGGCGTAGAGGTTGTTTCGTTACCCCAACTAATAAATTCTTCTAAGGTGACATAGAGCTGCTTTGGTTCAATGGGTTTTGCAAGATGTCCATTCATTCCGGCATCGATACTTTTTTGAACATCTTCTGCAAAAGCATTGGCAGTCATGGCAATAATGGGAATTTTCTTTGCCTGTGAATGGTTACATTTTCTTATGGCTTGTGTGGCTTCATACCCATTCATCACTGGCATTTGAATATCCATTAAAATGACGTCAAAGTCACCGGGTTTACTTTGTAAAAATGTCTCATACCCTATTTTTCCATTATCGGCTATTGTCACAAGAAGCCCTTGCTTTTCCAGAATTCTTGTTGCTACCAACTGATTCATTGGATGATCTTCACAAAGCAGTACATGTTTTCCGGACAAATCTACAGAAATGTCCGCACACTTTATGTTTTCTTTTACTTTTACCGGCTCCTCTGCAAATCGAAGGGGAAGTTCGATTATAAAGGTAGTACCCTCATTGGGAATACTCTCTATTAAAATGGTTCCCCCCATATAGTCCACAATACTTTTTACAATAGAGAGCCCAAGTCCGGCCCCTTCTGTCTTTGACGTCATAGAACTTTCTGCACGATAAAATGGTTCGAAAATATGCTGCTGTTGCTCAGGGCTGATGCCAATCCCCGTATCCGAAATTTCAAAGCGGTAAATGCTAATCTGTTTGTTTTTCATTACAGACTCACTCAGGTGATAGGTAATTTTTCCACCTTCCGGCGTAAATTTAAGGGCATTCACTAAAATGTTGTCAATGACTCTGTGAATTCGAACAACATCTCCAAAACAGCAGTTATGGATAATGTTCTCTGTGACTTCAATTTTTTGATGCTTTTTCTTGGCAAGGGCACGGGCTCTATCTGCTGCAAGCTTGATCTGCTCTGAGACAAGAAAGGGTTCACTGGTTAAAATTATTTTCCCACTTTCAATTCGGTTCATATCTAAAATATCGGTAATCATAGAAAGCAGTAAGGCTGAAGATTGCTTAATTACCTGTAAGCTCTCATGCACTTGATGTGGATTATTTTCCTCTGAAATTGCTAAATTGCACATACCGACTATGGCATTCATTGGGGTTCTGATATCATGACTCATGGAAGCAAGAAATTTTGATTTTGAATTATTTGCCTGTTGTGCAATGGCCAGTGATTCGGATAATGCAACCTTTTGTTTTTCCTGCTGTACCAGTATATCTGTCACGTCGGCACGGCTGAATATAACAATTCCTGTGATTCGGTCATGCATAGAAAATCTTGTTTTTTTAGTACGAATTTCACCATTGGATTCTCTTAAATGATAGGAAAATTCATAGCTATCCATATTTTGCAGCTGTTTTTCTATATTATGAATGGACATTTTTTCTTCATAAAATATCCGGTCCTCTTTTGTAATATAATTCTCTGCCGTATGTTGTACCGCCTCGGTATAAGAATAGGCGACACCATATTGGTAGTCTCTTAATTGTTCTCTTTGATTCCGGCTATTATAAAATACCGTGGTATTGGAAAAAAGATTAAGATGTGCCACAAAGTCATAATCAAATTGAATCACCGCATCTAAAACCTGTTCCTGCATTTTTTCTTCTGAAACATCCGTCACGGTTAGGAATCCAATCAGTTCATTGGTCTCCGGTTTAAGTGCCGTATCCACATGGGTAGAAATCCAACGAATTTCTCGATTGTTTTCAAGATTGATGGTACAATCATAGTCATGTTGAGTAATACCCAAGTCAAAACTGTTTATCATGTTTTCATTAAAAAATATTTTACAGAAAGTCTGCCGTTGTTCCTGGTTGGGAATCAAAGACGCAAAGCCTTGGAAAAATTCCTCACGCACCATGCCAAAGCGGTGTTCTACATCCAGTCCTGTTTTATCTTCCACTTCAAGAATCTCATTACGGGTTACGTTGCAGTGTCCTGCTAAAATAACATTTTCGCCCAAGGTGCGATAACGATACTTTATTGCTTCTTCATATTTTTGTTTTGCTTCCACTTGGTCTGTTACGTCAACCGCACTGCCTAAGGCATAAATTGGCGCTCTCCCCTGATTTGGCAAAATCGTATAAGTACAACGTTTCCATATATATTTTTGTATGCGGACGTCAATCAAACGCACCGTTACCGATACTTGGTTTTCCCCTTGATGAAGTTTCCTATAAAACTCTAAAAATAGTTCTTTATCCTCTGGATGACACTGTTTTCTCTCAATAAGGCTTTCCGGTATATTTGAAATTTCCGTATCATCTATACCATAAATTTCGCGGGTATTGTGACTTTGAATGATGGTACGGCGTGAAATATCATACATCCATGTATCAATATGATTTTGCTCCAAAACGGTGGTAAACCGGCGTTCCAGTGTTTTATAGTCATCCATGTTTTTCTTTGTGGCAATATCCTTCAAATAGGTGCAGTTGCCAGTAATGCATTCCCTGTTCTCATCCATTGCTTAAAATTGTCCTTTCTGCTTTTTCCCTAATTGTAACAGGTTTTTTTACAAAAGTCTTGTATTATAATGATTTTGAAAAATGGAAGTACAAGTGCAACAGTAAAAAATAAGAGTACAACGAAAAAGAAAGCATCTTATAGAAAATGCTTTCTTTTTTTAAATAGAGCTTATCTTATACATAAAACTAATGAGTAACGGCTACTTTCCAAAGTCCATGAAGATTGCAATAAGCAAAAACTTCAAGTAAAGTATCGCCTGCAAGATTGAATATAGCGCTTGCTTCGGTACCGGTCTGTAGGCAGCGGCGCTGTCCGCCCTGTTCTGTCTGGAGATAAATAAATTCGATATGATGTTCCTCTGTCATAGGGTGTGGAACACTGCCAACTTTTACAGTGACCATATCACCATCAACGGTTACCACAGGAAGGTGCTTCTCCTGCGCAGCATCTACTGTATTAGGAATAAGTTCCTTCATAGGTTCACCACAACAAATCATAGGCACTCCTGCATTGTTAATTAGACCTACCAGATTTCCACAATGTTCACATTTGAAAAATTTTTGATTGTCCATAAAGAATCCTCTTTTCTTTTAAAATGATTCTTATTGTAACATCAAAAATAAAAAATGGCAACGAATAAATGAAGAAAAATTAGAGCTAATATAAATGCTTGAAATCCTGCCAATTTAAAGTTTTTCCGTAATTGGCCTGATTTAAAATAAGTGCCTCTATAATATGCTTATTTGTAATTCCGGTTTGTTCGGAGGCGGCAATAAAAGCAGCATTAAGCAAAATATCTTTGATATTACTACCGGAAAGTTCAAAGTTTTTAGAAAAATAGGAAAAATCTAATACTTCATCGCAGACAGCTTCTTTTGGTAAAATACGATTCCACAGTTGAAACCGTGTTGCTTCATCTGGAAAATCAAATCGAACCATAAATCGAATTCTTCGTTTAAAAGCATCATCAATATTACTGATTAAATTGGTGGTAAGTATGGTAATTCCATCATATTCTTCTATTTTTTGTAAAAGATGTGCAGTTTCTGCATTTGCATTTCGATCATTTGAGTCACTAATCTCAGAACGCTTAGCAAAAAAGGAATCCGCTTCATCAAAAAACAGAAGAGCATTTAATGTTTTCGCTTTTTTGAATAAATCACTAATATTCTTTTCTGTTTCTCCAATATATTTACTAATCATCTGTGATAAATCAATGCGGTACAAATCCAGTCCAAGTTCATTTGCAATTACTTGAACGGCCATAGTTTTTCCGGTTCCGGGGGAACCATAAAATAAAGAACAGAGACCTCGTCCATAAGGCATCTTCTTATAAAAGCCCCAATTTTCTCCCACAAGACTTCGATACTTAACTTGATTACAAATCAAATGAAGCTGCCGTTTGGAAGCATCGCTGACAACTAAGTCATCCCATGAAAAGACAGCAGGAATTAAGGTGGCATAGGAACCTAAAGGATGCTGATTTCTTTGGCGTATGGCTTGTGAAAGATGGGAAATGGAAATCTTCTTTTGCTGTCCCGAATTTGAAATAAGGGAAGCCGTTTTAAGGATGGCTTTTATGTCCTTTGGCGTCAGAAGATATTTATTTGCTAATAGCAATAAATCAATTTCTTCGGAAAAAGAATAGTTGTGACTCAAAGACTGCCAAAGAATTAAACGATCATTGGAAGTAAGCAATGGAAATTCAAAGCGTACAGAGGCAATGGCTGATTTGGAAAATGGTATCACATTGGTTTCAGAAATAAAAAATATAAAAGCAGTATTTCCTTCTAAAATGGAAAGAATACAATTAAAAACAGTCTCTCGAAGTAGTTGCTGCTCCTCCGTAAGAGAAGAACCTAGGGTTTCCTCTGTAAGAACAATCCAACTATCCTCTAATAGGGCAGAAAGGAAAAGGATATCCAGCTGTTCCATAAATGCCGGTTTATTTTGCTGATAAGAGGTACAAAGGGTAGAAATGGATATAAAAAGGAGGGATTTATGAAAATGAAAAGCAAGGTGTTTTATCAAAAAATGTTTTCCGATACCGTTCTGACCAAAAAAATGTAGGAGAATAAGGGATGGTTCCTCCCCCGCTACAGTAAGGATTTGTTTTACCTCTTCATAAATATCTCTGTGGATGTAAAGAGAATCCAGTTCCTTTTCTTTTGGAAAAAAAGACATAAATTCATTATATTCAGAAAACAAGATAGATTTGGTGGCTAAAAAATCAAAGACAACTTTTTTTATCCGGATGGTATCCATTAATGGGGTTATAAAATCTTCAGAAGAGGTTCTTTGAATCAGGCATCTTTTAAAATTAGAAGAAAAAGAAGAGAACAGTTCTGAAGTCTGCAGGCTGCTTTGGGTATAAAATTCATAAAGAGAAATGGCAAGACCAAAATTAGGGAGTTTAAGTGTTACATCATTTTGAAGATACCCAAATAATTTCTCATATTTTCGATTATAATTACACGCAATTCCAAGAAGAATGCAAAATTCTTCAAAAGGGGAAAGGGAAAGAACTTCTGTTAATTTTAAAAAAGAGAGAGAAGCAAAGGTATGGTGAATACGGCTTTCAATATGTTCTCTTGCCTCTTGAATATCCTCTAATATACTATCGGAAAGTAAATAATTCTCTGTTTTAAAAGAAGCTAGCAGTGCATGGTCAACTTCATCGTGGGTTACCAACATACCGCGAAGTCGAAAGGAGTCCGTTCCATTTTCATGTTCTTTTTGAAGCAATAATAAGAGATAAAGGTGTAAATCTAAAAGAGCCAGCAAATCTAAAATATGCTGCTCACTATTTTCATAGGGGATGGCATACAATTCAATATCAAAATAATCCTCGTAAAACTCCATGGAAAACTCCTTTCAGGGAAAAGCTTAAGTATTTGATTTTAGTATA
>JAVXEO010000002.1:0-58773 GCA_036658435.1 Acetivibrio sp. | reverse complement strand
AGCAGAAACTAATAAAAAAATAAATACGAAAGCAAGGGGACAGTAAGTAATCAACTATACCACTACCGCTATTTCTTACGATACATACAAGCCTTTAAATCCATATAGCGTTCCTTACCAATTGGTAATTCGGTTTTGTCTTTTAGAAGTGCAGTAAAGCGGCGGATACTATCAATATAAGAAATATTGAGAAGGTAACTTTTGTGAATACGAAAAAATTGTTTCGGAAGAGTCTTTTCAAAATCACCTAGAATTCCACGAACTTCAAAACTTTCTCTTAATGTAAAAACCATACTCCACTGCTTTGCAGCCCTTAAATATAAAATTTCTGAGGGACGTATAAAATGGTAATTATTATTGCGGTCTCGTAGCTCAAGGGTTTCCTCATCTTCTGGAAAAACATTTAAATGACAAATGGTGTCAAAAAAGGGCATAGTTTCATTTAATGGACTTTCAAGGGTAAGAGATTGATGAAGGGGAATATCCTGGGAATGAGAACCATGGAGATGGCAAAGCTCTAATTTATTATTCTCTTTTCTCCACACGGCAGTAACACGAACATGAGCATGAAGTACACTATTGTTATTCTTTAAAATTGCAGTAATTTCGTAGCGACCATACACAATCCATACATTACGTTCATGAAATAAAAGATGATACTCTTCGTTGGTGATGGTAAGAGGAGGCTCCTGACTTTCAACTTTGATAATTCGAAGAAAATCCTCTAGCCCTTGTATATATTGAAAATCATATCCACCAATCCATACAAAATCTTTACTCATATTTTTTGTGACATCGTCCAAATGACGCTCATAAAAGCCGTGCAGGCAATTTTGTGTCATTTCAATCACATCACAGTCTGATTTTTTAAAATTTCCCATTTTTACAATTATTCCTTTCTAAAATTCATTTAGGACCTTAGTGTAGCATTTTATAAAAGATAAGGTCAAGTAAAATGTCAATAAATGACAAAAAAATATACCATTCATTCCTAAAACATACCGAATAAACCAAAGTATTGACGGGAAAAATAGGAAGTATTATACTCTACTTTATACAGGTAAAGAGACAAAGTTTATAATTGCAGCCAGTAATAAAAGAAGTCCGTATGGGGTAGAAAAGGGAGTGGACATATGTGGAAAAATGCTATAAAAAAGAAGGAATCAGCGCCAAAGACAAGTGAAAAGTCTCAGACAAAACCGGGAAAAGAAATAAAAACGAAGAAACCAACGGCTTCGGAAAGCAATAAGGAAAAAATAAAAGCACAGAATCCTCCGGTGAAAACTAAAAAGGAACCCGATAAAAGAAAAAGTCGTTATGAAAAAATGGAAGAGATTAACAATGCCTTAATTAGAAAAAACGTAATGGAAGAACAAAATTTGGATAAGGGAAGGAGCAAAGGAGTTACGGTAGAAATAGGTGGAGTCAACCAATCATCCATGGAACCGGCTTCCCCACCGGAGAAAATTGAAACTGACACACATAAAAGATCGGAAAATAATTTTGTGACAAAAGATGGAACCATGCGAATTTTTAAAAAAGATGCCATCAATGGTAGTACAGAAAAAATCTGTGACGTTGATATTTTAACCAGAGGATTAATAAATGAATCCGGTAAATCAAGTGAAGAGAATGTTAAAATAGAAACCATTCGGAATGTAAACTATTCCACCAAAGATGGGGAGCTAACCGATGTAAGTCTGCCGGAAAAAATAAAAGTAATAATTAATGGAAAACCGGCGCTTATGGAAGGATTGCAGTTTACCAATGGAAAGTTATCTGCAGAAAGAATCGTAGATGAAAGCACAGATGGTTATAGAATGGAACAGATTTCTTTTCAATCCGGGAATATTATATATAAAAGCAAGCATGCAGAAATACATGTTCCCTCGATATTAGATATGGGGGATCCTTTTCATTATGATAATGAGAGTGGAGAATTACATGTAGAAAAAGTTGCTTTTGAAAGAAAGTTTTTAGAAGATGTATCTTTTGGTCCCCCACCGTTTGCATTTCCAATGCCTCTTGATTTTGCAAATATATCATTGGAATTTTCTCCGATTTTGGAAGCCAGCGTAAAGCTGTCTGCTGAGTGCTCCAATATTAAAGGGCTGAGTGAGAAACAGGACAGTCCAGTAATTGACTTAGGATTTAAGGGAGAAATAAATGGAAAAGTAGGCCTTGGAGCACAAGCAGATTTAAATTTGCAACTTCCGGGAACGGCATATATAAGCGGAGCTCCAAAACTAAATGCAGGATTGTGGGGGGAATTAGCGTCTGCACTTCAGGGAGACGTAGCCATGAACATGTCCATTCAAAAAAGGGGTACGGAAATAAAAGTGGTAAAAGATATGGATTTTGATGTAAACTCTAAGATTCAATTAATAGGAACGGCGGGATTTCATGCAGGTGGGGATTTATTAATTTGGAAAGGGGATTTTATTAAAGTCACCTTTGGTGAATGGATTATGGCAGAAATGAATGCAGGTGGTCAATTCTCAAAATTAAAAGAGGGCGGTTGGGAAATGAAGAATAGCTTCTTTGATGCCTCAGTATTTGAAAAAACACTGTACGAAAATAATAATGAAAAAAATGCGTATGGGATAGCTGCGGCTGAAGAAAAACTGGCCTCAGAAACCGAAGCCAGTTATGAAAATGTAATAGCCTTTGCAAAAGATTCCGATACAATCAATGTTTTAAAAGGAAATCCTAAGGATAAAGCCTTTGTTAAAAAAGTGGAAGAGCTGAATTTGAAATTTTCCAAAACGGCAATGGAAGCCAGAGAAAATTTAGATTTGATGCTAAGGACAAAGGAATTGATGGATCAAGATCCGGCAATAAAAAAAAGAATGGAAAAACTACAAAAATCTCAATTTGAACATCAAAGCCGTTTAGTTGAATTGGAAAGCTGGGAGGATAAGAAACAAAAAGATGGACCCACTGCCTATGAACAATACAAGATAAAGTATGGAAATGGCGGATTTGAAGGAGCAAGAAGAAAAAAATTAGAAGAACAGGCGAAGAGCCAGATTATGAATCTGGATGAAATGATAAAATATGAAGCCATACAATTACAAAAAGTTATGTCAGGAAAAAAGGCATTAAAACATAAACAACGAATTTTAGAACTGCAAAAAAAGAAAAATGAGCAAATAAAAGAAGGACAGAAGGAGCCAGTAGGAAAGGTAAATGCAAACGGCAATGTTTCTAAAAATGAGAATCCAAAAAAAGACAATGAAAAACAACAAATGATGGATCTTTACAAAGGACAGTTAAAAGGGGGAAAGGCTCTTTTAAAGCATGTGAGAGAACATCCAACACCGGCTATGCTGTTAAAATATGAAGAGAAGAGAAAGACCGAAGTTACAAAAAAACACATGCAGATTAAGGAATCATTAGAAGCCTATATTGATGTACAAAAAAAGAAAAAAGATTTTAAACTGGATAAACCAAATGAAGAAGTATATGAATATTATAAATCCATTGGTGGAACCGCGGGAAAGGCAATATTAGCTAAAAATTCAAGAATGGACAAGGCAGTAAATGCAGAAGATATCATTCGTTATGAAAGGGAAAAAGTAGAAAAAAACAAGAATTATGAAAAGCATCAAAAACGCATTATATGGTTGGAAAACATGGTTAAAATTCGAAATAATAAAGCGATAACGGATGAAAAAGTGGTAGAGCTATATAAAAAAGAGCAGGGAGGGAAAAAATTTGAAAAAGATGCTCTTTCAAGAGCCACGACAGAAAATTTGATTGAATATGAAGAGGATAGAATTAATAAAGTTAAAAGTGGCAATACAAGCCGCATTAAAATGCTAGAAGATGCAAGTAAAGCTAAAATGAAGGCAAGTGAAATTCAGGAAAAATATAAGAAAGCCGGTGGGAATATAGAGAAAGCCGGTGACTATATCAGGGAACATCGAACCATTGGAGCTTCTATTACGGATATTATAGAGTATGAAAGAAGTCGCTGTTCTGAGTACGTAGAAAAGAGCTCAAAAGCGAGAATGTTTAAAAGCCGATTTGATTCCGATATCAAGAGACACAGAATAAGACTTAATGCAGTAGAAAAATGGGCAAAGAGTATGCCTTCCGATGAAGCAGTACAAAGATATAATAAAGAATTTGGAGCAAAACGATTTCTAAAACAAAAAGAAGCTTCCAGACCAAAGGGACTTACTGTAAAGGAATTGATTGATTATGAACGGGTGCAGGGAGAGATGCGTGCAGAGAAGCACGTAAAGCGAGGGCAGATTCTCCATGATTTAAATAATAATAGAGCCTCCAGTGTAGAAATGCTTACAGCCTATAAAAGTGTCGGAGGGCGTGGATATGAAAAGAATGCAGAAAAGAAAATAACCGTTGAAAATTTAATTGCTTACGAAAAGAATCGATTAAATTCCCTTACGGGAGGACATCTTGAGAGACTGAATCGTTTGGAGAGCGTTTCAAAAGAAGGGGCAAGTGAGAAGCAAATTCGTGGGGAGTATGCACATATGGGCGCAGGAAAAGGCTTTAATAAGCAGCTGCAAAAAAATGCAGGAGCCATATTATCTCCGGAAAAACTATTGAAATATGAATCTACCTTGATAGAAGAAAAAGGTGATAAACACACAGAACGAATTACTATGCTAAAAAGTATGGAAACAAAAAGTACCGAAGAGGTGCAAAAAGCATATTATGAATCCAGAATGGAGGATCGAACCAAAAAAACAGGTGGAGCCTCAGGAATAAGCAGCCGGGTAAATAGTGTGGAAGATTCCATAGGAATAAAAAAGAAGGGCGGATTTGAAAAAATAAAAGATGCAGAGCTGGAACAGTTCATTGAACCGGAGCAAATTGTGAAGTACGAAGAAGACCATTATGAAGATTTAGTTACAAAACATAAAGAACGTTTTAATATGCTTATGAATCTAAAAAAAGAAAAAGTTTCCGATGAAGAAGCAAGAAAAAAATATGAAGAAGTAGCAGGAAAAGGATTTAAACAGGCACATAAACAGGAGATTAGTAAAACAAAAGAAAATATGGTAAAAGCCGGTGAAGGAACGAAATATGAGGATGTTGAAAATTACGAAAAATCCAGAGTAGCGTATTATACAAAAAGAATGGAACAACTCAATGAACCGCTAATGCAGACCGAAGCGGGGATTGAAAAAATAAAGGGCTATTCGGAAAAATGTGAAAAAATACTGACTGCCATTGGAGAGGTAAAACAAAAACCGGAAGATAACTTAGACAAATTTCTAATGATACTGAATGAAAATGGAAAACTTTCACAAGTGGAAGCGGAAAGAACAGCAACCGAAGAAAATTATGGCAAGGAAGCATTAAAAGGGGCTGTTGATGCAGTAGAAAAGATTAAAGAGGAAGCCCAAAAAGAAAAGGAAGAAGGAAAATAATATGAAATCATTAGTGCAAAATTATAAAGAACTTTTAGAGGAACAAGGAATTGGAGAAGAAGACTATGATATTAGAGAAGGAGAAAATGCAGAGTCCCTTCGTTTACAGGTTGCGGGAAAATACGCGCCCATTTCATTATGTGCAATTTTTGTAGAAGAAGAATCTTTGTTTGTTATATTTTCAACCTATGACAAAGAGGTACCGGAAGAAAAATATGCAAAAATGGCTCTTTATATAGCAGAAACGAATTTTGCGTTAAAAACAGGAGGTCTGGAGCTGAACTTAGAGAATGGACAAGTGATGATGCGTCATTCTCAATATTTATTTTATGAAGAGGAACAAGATTTAAAGGATGTATTGCTTCTAACAATGAAATTAAATTTAACGACCTATGAAGAATACTATGAAAAAATCATGGAAATAATAGAGCAATAAGGGGAGCACTCAATGATAGGAGGCTGCAAGGTACTTTATGAAGACGAAAAATACAATATTAAATTCAAAGGTACAGGTGCCCATGATTACAAAAGAAATTTTAATTAGACAGGTGCTTTTTGATGAGATAGAAAATGCAGAAGAAAAGGTAATTGTTCTAAATGCAGGAGCTGGATACGGGAAAACCACGTTACTGGCTTATTACACCAATCAATCAGATAATATCTGTGTATGGTATTATCTGACTTATTCAGACAATGATATGATATCTTTTATGCAATACTTAAGCAGCTCAATAAAAAGACAGGTAAATCATTTTGCATTTGAAATAGAGCCATACCAAAATGCTGTATGGACAAAAAATCTAATTTATGAAGTAACAGAAGAATTTTTATGGGAACTTTCTATGCTGCAGGAAGAAAAAATTGTTATAATTTTAGATGACTTCCAGGTAATTCAAAACAATAATATTAAACGGATGATAGCAAGCCTAATTCATAATACAGGGGAAAACATAAAAATAATTTTAGCCACCAAAGCATCGGTTCCATCCTTTATTGCAAAATATATTTTAGAGGGAAAAGCAAAGACAATGGGAATAAAAGATCTGGCATTTTCAGAAGAAGAGATTGAAACACTACTGCTAAAAATGATTCCAACGGAGGAGAGTCATTTAATAGCAGGCATGATTTTCAACTATTCAGAAGGGTGGCCAGCCGGTGTAATGTCAATTCTGCTTCGCTTACGCCAGGAATACCGAAAAATAAAAAATAAAGATAATATTGCAGAAATATGCAGAGAGTCTACAATTTATGATTACATAATGAATGAGATCTATATAAAACTACCCTATGAATTGCAAAAATTTTTAATAGAAACTTCTATTTTGGAAGTGCTGGATATAGACAGCTGCAATTATTTATTAAAAAGGAACAATGCAGAATCAACATTAGACTACTTATTGCAGGAAAACTTATTCGTAATTAAAATATATGGAGAAAAAACACAGTATCATTATCATTCTATTTTTAAAGATTTTTTAATGAGGCAATTGTCAGAAGAAAGGAAGAAAAACTTATATGACAAACTGGTAGCATTTTATTTGAAAAAGGGAAAAATAGAACAAGCAATGGAGTATGCCATGAATGCCAGTAATATAGAAAGAATGGAGAAGATACTAGAAGATGCAGGAACGGATTTTATAAAAAAAGGAAAACCTACGTTATTGGAACGCTGGTTTGATTTTATATCTCAAAATAAGGAAAAATTAAATCCGGAAACGGTGCAGATGTTGGATTTTTACGCAAAGGAAAGGAAACAGCAAGAACCTTCCCAACCAATAATGACTCCAATTGAAAGACTTAAGGTGCACTGTTTTGGGGAGTTCGAAATTTATGTTGGCCCCTTACAAGAAAAGTTAAAGTGGAGAACAAGAAAGGCAAAAGAAATCATTGCCTATTTGTTTACTAAAAAAGGAAAAGCCATAGAAAAAGAAGAAATTATAGAAGCTTTGTGGCCAAATATATTAAGTGAAAATGCAAACATTAACTTTCACACTACGCTGTCTTATGCAAGAAAAACATTTATTACCTGTGGATATACAGATATTATTCGATGCAGCGAAAAAAAGTATAGCCTAAATATGGATGGTATAGAGGATGAACGGACTGCATTTGAGAAATGCACTTTGGACCTAAAGAAAAATGGGTATCAAAAAAGAGAGCAGCAGGAGAAGATGATGAATCTGTATCGGGGAAACTACATGGGAAAAAATGAGTATTTTTGGCTTCGTGGAGAAGTAGAAAATTACGAACGACTCTTTTTAAAAGCTTGCCGTATTTTTATTAAAGAGGATATTGTACAAAAAAGATATGAAGAGGCCTTGGGTATCTTACAGCGAACCTTTGAAATTGATACCTATATAGAGGAAAACATTGCTGATGTAATTAAGATTTATGGATATTTGGGAGATAAACAAACATTAAAAAAGAAGTATCTATATTTTGAAGGTATTTTTAAGGAAGAATTAAATATTGGTCTGCCAAAATGGATTGAAACAATTTACAAACAGGAGATACAAGGGATATCCCACCAAGATGAAAAGCGATAAAAACAAATGGAAAGAGGTTCCAGGAAGAAGGGAGGATGAAAAACATTTTATATGAAGAGCAGATAAGGGAAATTGGTCGGCTGGCAGTAAAAAATTATATTATTCGAAATCACAGATTTTTTATGCAGGAAGAAAGTCTGCTGAAAAAAGAAGTAGATGGCTTTTTGCAGGAAGATGTTTGGAAAACCTATGTAGAAAACCAGCCTATGATTTTAAAAGATCATTATGCAAAGAAACTACATAATAAACTACAATCTTTTTTAAAATGGAGTGCAGAAAAAACAAAAAAAGAAGAATTTTTCCCACTGGAATATGTGTTTTCTGTCTTTTCTCTGGATGTATTTGAACGGTTCTGTATTCTTATGGCCATACTGCCGGAGTGGGAAGAACAATTTTCAATGTCCTATCAATATGTGGGAAATGATTGGAAAAAATCAGGACTTACGGTTCAGCTAGCGATTGAAAGTTTTTTGAACTCTGATTTAAAAGCAGCAGACTTCCGATCTTATTTTTTGGATAATTCGAAACTAATGACTTGTTTTTTTGAAAAAACAGAAGATAATAAAAATCAGACAGCATTTGAACAAACCTTAAAATTGAACCAAAGAATTTTATCTTTTTTATTTCAAGGGGAACGGCAATGCAGAAAAATCGAGGAATATGGAAGTCTTTACTTTCCAAAGGGTCTGCAGGAGAAAAAAATCATAGGGGAAAAAAAATATGAAAAAGTTATTCATTGTATAAAAGAGACAGAAACATTGAATATAAATTGGCTGTTTTGTTTTTGCGGAAGTAAGGGAAGTGGAAGACACCTTCATATAAAGGCAGTTGCTCATGAAATGAAAAAAAGTATTTTATTTTTAGATATGACGGCCTTATTAAAACAAGAAAATGTAGAAGAAAATATTTCAAGGATAAAGCTGGAATTACAGTTACAACAAGCAATTTTGTGTCTTCATGTGGATAAAGTGGAAGAAGAGACAAAAGGGGATAAAATAAAAGATGTTTGGAAAAAACTAGAATTAGAAAAGCAAAAAATTGTTTTTCTAATTTGTAGAGAATGGGAAGTCCCCTTGGTTGAAACAGATAACTTATATATTCATCTGGAACTATTTTCTGTGCTGGAGAGAGAAGAAAGGGAAGCATTATGGCTGTATTTTGCAGAAAATTACAGAGTAGATGAGAAAGTTTTAAAAAAACTGGCAGGAAAATTTCATTTTACACCGGCACAAATAAAGCAAGTTCTAAAGTGCGCAGAAGAAAGATGCTATGCTCAAGAACAAGAAAGTATTACAGAAACCATGTTATATGAAAGCAGTTACCAACAGCTCCAACATAAATTAGAAAATAAGGCAGCGAAGGTGCAAATTGTATATGAATGGGAAGATTTAATTCTTCCGGAGAAAAAAAAAGAAATGCTTTTGGATGCTTGCAATCAGGTGGAATATAAAAGCAAAGTGTATACGGAATGGGGATTTCAAGAAAAAATGGCATATGGAAGAGGAATTTCCATGATATTTGCAGGTTCTCCCGGAACCGGAAAAACAATGGCAGCTCAAGTTATGGCAGGCTGCTTACATATGGAACTTTATAAAGTAGAACTTGCTGGAATTGTAAGTAAATATATTGGAGAAACGGAAAAAAATTTAAAAGAAATTTTTGATGAAGCAAAAAAAAGTCATGGTATTTTGTTTTTTGACGAAGCAGATGTACTTTTTAGTAAACGAACAGAAGTGAAAGATGCAAATGATAAGTACAATAATATGGAAGCAGCCTTCTTACTCCAGAAAATAGAAGAATACTCAGGAGTTGTGATTTTGGCAAGTAATTTTCTGCAAAATATAGATGAAGCATTTAAACGACGCATTTCTTTTATTATTGAATTTCCATTTCCGGATGAAGAGCATCGTATTCAATTATGGAAGAGCGTATTTCCAAAAAAAATGCCCTTAAAAGAAGACGTAGACATTGACTTTTTGGGTAGAAAATTTGAACTTTCCGGCAGCAATATTAAAAACATTGCTTTAAAGGCTGCTTTTTATGCAGCAGCGGAGGAAAAAAGTGTTGGAATGAAGGAAATTATAAAAGGGGTAAAGGAAGAGCTGGCAAAGAGTGGAAAACAGCTTACTCAAGAGGAACTGGGAGCATATCATATGCTATTTTAAGTCGGAAGGGAGAAAATGGAAGTGGAAGTGGAAAAAAAAGAAGGGCAGCTTTCAAAACAAAAAATCAGGCAGATACCATTACATCCTAAGAAAATGGTAGCCGGATATGATGGAAAAAAAGAAGAACTTGTAAATAAAACAACCCCAGTGGAAATCATGCGAATGAAAAATGAAAATGGAATTATTTCAGTCGGAATCAATAAAAAAAAAGAGATAGTACTTGCAGTTACGGAATGCAAGGAAGGAAAAGAACGTGGAGAACGGGAACATATTATGATGTCACGAGCACAAGCATGTGAGTTTCCAAGTGATAAACTTTATGTTAATAGCCATTCACCGGAAGAAAGTGCGTTTATCTATCAAACCAATGGAAAAAAAAACGCAGGTGCAATGATTAGACGATTGAAAACTATTTTGAAAACCCAGAGAAATGAAACAGCAAAATTAGTAACTCCTTTTTTACTGCAAAAAGAGGAAGAACCCATGAAAAAAGAAAAAAGAGAAGAAGAGGAACGGTATTTATTAAAAAATTTACAGGTATATTTGCAGAATACCAAAAACAAGGTAAAAAAAGGAAAAGAAACAGTCCATTTTTATATAAGTAATGGAGCAGAGCCAGATTCCCTTAATACAGAAGAAGATGCAGAAGATGCAGAAGAGACAATGATAGATGAAAAAAAGTTGTAATATCTTGTAAAAGGTCGAAAATGTTAAGAAAATGTTAATCACTAATTGGTAATATATAGAAGTACAGATTTTAAGAATACAAATAAGAAATAATTTATAGAAAGGGGGCATCCAGTTTCGGCAGTGATTGAAATTGGAAAAATATGGCTGAATATTTATCACCAGGTGTTTATGTAGAAGAATTTGAATCCGGTGGCAAACCCATGGAGGGTGTTGGCACAAGTACGGCAGGATTTATTGGATTAGCAGAGAGAGGTCCTGTAGAGGGAGTACCTCAGCTAGTTACTAATTTTGCTGACTTTAAGAGAAAGTATGGCGGATATTTATCGGAAAATGAATATGGAGAATATCGCTTTCTAGCGTATGCAGTGGAACATTTCTTCATTAACGGTGGGGCACGTTGTTTTATTTCTCGTGTGGCTCCAAGTACGGCAAAGTGCTCAGAAGGCTGCGCACCAAGTAAAGTATCACCCGTTATTAAGTTTAAGGCAAAAAATCCGGGTATGTGGGGAGACAACATTCGTGTTGTAATATCACCTGCAAGCAAGGCAAAGACACAAGTATTAGAAATCATTAATTCCCCAACAGGAAAAAAGTATAAGGTAAAAAATTCCGTTGGATTTGAACCAGGTGACGTTGTAGTATTTCATAATAAACAGGCAACAATATACAACAAAGTTATAAAAAGCCAGGACAATGTCATTGAATTTGCAGAAGAATTTCAAGATGATATTGTAGATCAGAATTTGTTACCAATAAAAGTAATTACAACCTGTGAGTTTAATGTGGAAGTTAAATATGATGATCAGGTGGAGTTTTATGAGAATGTTTCATTTAACATAGAAGCATCGAATTATATTACTAAAAAAATGGCAAAATCAGATTTAGTAGTAGCAGAGTATATTCTGCCAAGTGAGCCGGTTAAAAAAGATTTCACAGCAAAAGATGCTGGGGGAAAAGATGCCGGAGGAAAAGACAATGCGGGAAAAGACGCCGCACCAAAGGCAGAACTTCGCAATGGGGATCCGTTTATGCAGATTGCAGGAGGGGAAAATAGTTTCATTGCAATTTCAATGATTGGTGGTTCTAATGGCAATGTTTCTGGAATTTCAGCTTCTGACTTTATTGGTGTTGATAATGGAGCAGGAAGACGTACCGGAATTCAAGCATTCTTAGACAATGATATCGTTTCTCTCATGGCAGTACCGGGAATTACAGATCCCAATGTACAACTTATGCTAACAGCACATTGTGAAAATTTAGGAAGCAGATTTGCAGTCTTAGATGTTCCAAGAGATGCAAAAAAGATAGATGATATTCTTGCACACAGAGATGTGTTTGATTCTCAATATGCAGCACTTTATCATCCATGGCTGGAAATCTTCGACCCTCTTGACAAGAAAAATCTGGCAATTCCACCATCGGGTTCCATTCTTGGAATCTATGCACGCTCCGATAATACAAGAGGAGTACATAAGGCACCTGCAAATGAAGTAGTTCGTGCTTGCGTTGGTCTTGACTGTCAGTTTAACACAGGAGAACAAGACATTTTAAATCCGAAGGGTGTTAACTTGATTCGCTCTTTCCCAGGTCAGGGAATTCGAGTTTGGGGAGCAAGAACGGCAACAAGCAATGCAAGCTGGAAATATATTAATGTTAGAAGATTATTTATCTTTATTGAAGAATCTATTAAGGCAAATACCAATTGGGCAGTATTTGAACCAAATGATGAAGTACTGTGGGTTCGGGTAAAGAGAACGATTGATGTATTTTTAACCGGTTTGTGGAGAAATGGATATTTGGCTGGAACGGCTACCAGTGATGCATTTTTCGTAAATATTGGTAGAAATACAATGAGTCAGGATGATATCGATAATGGACGTTTGGTTTGTGTAATTGGTGTTGCACCGGTGAAACCTGCTGAATTTGTTATCTTTAGAATTTCTCAAAAAACGAGCGATTCCGCAGAATAATAAAACATAAGAAAGAAAGGAGTGTTTAAAAGATGGCTGGTTACCCACATGGTAAATTTAGATATAAAGTTGAAATAGACGGTTTAGATGCCGGAGGATTTTCAGAAGTAACAGGATTTGATGCATCCATTGATGTAATAGAGTATAGAGAAGGGGATATGGTGCAAACACCAATGAAAGTTCCTGGATTAAAGAAGTATGGCAATATTACATTAAAACAAGGTCTGGTGGATTCGACTGTATTGTATGACTGGTTAATTATGGGAGTTGAAGCTGCAGTAGAAAGAAAAACAATTACCATTACCTTAATTGATAGTGCAGGAGCAGATGCAGCTTCCTGGCAGGTAATTAATGCTTGGCCTATGAAATACACCGCACCTGATTTTAATGCGACTTCTTCAGAAATCGCAGTAGAATCATTAGAAATAGCCCATGAAGGAATGACAAGAGTATCATAGGCTCTTTTAAAGTATGGAAGGAGATAAACTATCTCCTTCTGTATTATTTTACAGAAAACAATCCGCTATTAAATAGAAGAACCAAGAGAAAGGAAGATAAAATATGGCAATTCAGACAGAATATAATTTTGTATTACCAAGAGGGTATGTGGATGCAAGTGGTTTACTCCATAAAGAGGGAACTATGAGACTTGCCAACGCAGGAGATGAAATATTACCACTAAGAGATCCAAGGGTTCAGCAAAACCCAGCATATTTAACGATAATTTTATTATCAAGAGTAGTTATAAAGTTAGGTTCGCTGCCAGCAGTGGATACGAAAACCATAGAGAAACTTTATACAATGGATCTTTCTTATTTACAAGATTTGTACCAGCGAATCAATACCATGGATGTGCCCAGTTATCAAAGCATCTGTCCACACTGTGGGAAAGAGATAGAAATACCTGTAAATTTTATGGAAGCCGGTCTATAGAATTGTATCCGGCAGATAAGATATATGAGGAGGTAGCATTTATAGGCTATTATTTACACTGGGATCATGACCAGATAATGGAATTAAGTCATAAGGACAGAACCAGGTGGTGCGAAGAAGTCTCTAAAATAAACAGTCGTTTAAATGATGAACCGGAAAATGTATTTAAGATTTAATAAAAGGTTTGACATATAGAATGAAGGAGTGAAAATTAGATGCTGGAAATATTCAATTCAAAGAATAGATTAATGAATAACTATAAATTTCAAGTATTTATTGGACATGCGAGACTCTCTTTTTCTAAAGTGGAGGGCTTAGCAGAAACATTAGAATTTGACAGAATTGAAGAAGGTGGAGTGAATGATTACGTTCACATTAGACAAACCAATCGAAAACAAGAACAGACGCTCCGCTTTTCAAAAGGGGTTAAGAGTACAGATCAATTATTAAAAGTTATGAAACCGGGGATGAGAATTGAGGGTGGATTGCTTATAATAATAAAGAATACAAATTCTATTTTTGGAATGCAGATATATACAGTAGATGAACCAATTGTAACGAGGTGGGAACTGGGAGCGCTGGATGCCCTAAATGGAGAAGTGTTGGTGGAGACATTTGAAATCTCTCACAATGGAATAAGAAGACAATAAGACAGGTCGTTAAGGGGATGCGAATTATGAAAAAAAATTTTCTGCAAGTAAATACAAACAGAATAGCCGGAACGAATCTTCAATTTGCAAAATTTATTTTTGACAAATATATCAAAGAAGATAGTGCTTTTTTTTCAGGTATTTCTTTGATTTATTTGGATAATCAACAAGAAGAATCTTCTCTTTATGAAAGTCATTTTTATCTTACATTAAAAATTCTTCAAATGAATGCATACCATAGGATACAAAAAACTTCAATACAGTCCAACAGTGTGATGCAGCAAAAGAGCTTAGAATCAATGGTGGTATATCATTTGGATGCTTTAAAAAAAAATAAGAATGAAAAGTATTCCCTATTAAACCAATTTTACGAAAAAAGTCAGAAAATCCATACCTTGGAAGAATATAAACAATTCAAAAAGGAAATGGAACCATTGCTAAAAATAAGACCATTATTTGCAAAGGAAAATCATCAAAATATACTTGGTAAAAGTGAAAATATGCAAAAATATATTTTTCGTGGAATCGAAAAAACAGGTGGCATAGGCAATAGAACGCTTGGGAGAACGGTACAGTTAGAAAGCAGTCATCAATATATATTACGCCAACTGCAGCAAAAACGATGGTACATAACGAAAGAAAAGCAAAATAAAATAGAGGAAATCATGCTTTACTGTGTAAAGGACAAAACTAGCAGAAGCAGGATCATTCAATTAATTGACCAGAGCCAGCTGACAAAACAGGAACGAGAACTTCTAATAGAAAAGACGAAAAATAATTTGTTTCAATCCGAAGAAGCGAGGCAAATAGTTTCCGCACTGAAATTAGGAAGCATACAAAAAAAACAGATGCAGAAATTTTTTTCAGAGATCGAACAAACCTTAACAAAAAAAATAGAAGAAGAACAAAATATAGAACAACGTATTTTATATCAAAGTATTTTTAAAAAAACAGAAATAGAAAATGAAAACAAAGAAGTGTTGTTTAATAGTACGATAGAAAAAAACAAAGTTTCTGCCACAAAAACAGATGCATGGGAACTTTTAAAGGATTCAGATTTTTTCATTGAATTAATACAAGAAGAAAGCAGAGAAACTTTAGAAGAAACGATTACATGGATAAATCAAAAGCAGCTCTTTTCAGCGCAAAGAGAATTATTGGAAAATCAAGAGATAAAAGAAAATTTAGACTCTATTTTAACTTTTTATATAAAGCATAGTGAAAATGAGGAGTATAAAAAATTTATTGATTTGCTATTAACAGAAAAAGAAAGCAATACAATAAAACAAACAAAAACAGACAGCAATATAGAAAAGAGCATACCTATGCAGCTAGGACTGCATTATGAAGAAAGAGCAAAAGAGTTATTTGATAAGGTGAGTAACTTTTATATAGAATACAAAAATATTAATAAAAGCAAGGAAAAAAATGCAATAGAACGAGAAGAACTTACTAAAACAAAAGAAATATTTGAAGAGGCGAATTATTTCTACCAAAATGTAAATCGATTTTTCAATACCATAAAACCGAATGCTATCCCAGGGGAAAATCCTTTGTTATTAGAAAAGGGGGAAATGTGGGAGCAATTAATTTCCATTGGAGAAGAAAATACCGCATTCACAGCGTTAGAATGGATAAAAAAGCAAGAATTATTTTCTTTAACCAGAAAAATTCAAGAAAAAATACCAATGTTTGAAGCAAGGCAGAATTTATGTTACTTAATACGATATGGAACGAAAAAGGAGTATGACGAATTTATTTCAGAAATTCAAATAGAAATGAAAACGAAAAAAGCTTCTTGGATAAAATCCTATGAAACAGAATGGAATAGCCTGGCTTATATTTATAAAAAGTCATGGAATGTACAGAACAATCCTAAAAAAAGTAATGTTAACATGCACAAAGATTTTAAAAACATGGCAAATGTATTTGATTTGTTTGAAATAAAAGAAGATACTTCAAAAGAAAATTTTTTGTTGTTTAATATAAGGAGTGTAAACGAAATAGAAGAAACCATACTAACTACGTATCAGTTTCAAAAAAAATATTTGGACTTTTTTAAAGAAAATGAGACAAATAAAACGAAGGCTATTTCATGGAGAAATTTGCTTGAAAAAACAATAGTGGAAGAAAAAATAAAAAATGTATTTTTAAGTCAGAAAGAGAAACCCAGTGAAGGAGAACTAAAAAGAATAAAATCCAATGGGATTCAGATAAACAAGGCAGAAGAAAAAACAATGGAAGCCATTTATGATTTTATAGAACGAACGAACTGCTTTTCGTCATCTAGAAAACAATGGAAAGAAAGTAATTTTTATTCTGAAAATTGGAAAAAATCAAGAATCCTGAAGTATGTAGTTCAACACGCTACGAGGGTGGAACAGGAAGAATTTATTCATTATTTTCAAAAAGAAACAAAGAAAATAACATCCTTAGAGGAAAATAAATATATAGAAGAAAACAGAGTAACAGAATTCGATTTGAAGGAAAAGAACCGTAAAAATATTCTTTATATGAAAAGTATTGTGAAATTAATAGAACATCAGGAAATAGCGGAAACACTTCTTACCATAGCAAATGAAGGGGAGGAAGCGGTAATTAAGGAAACTTTAGATTTTATAGAAAGAAAGAATTGTTTTTCTTACTCTAGAAATAAGATGTCCACCATTTCTAAAAATTGGACCAATCGAATGCTTTTAAGACACTTAATTCAACAGGCTACGATAGTAGAGCAAGATGAATTTATGAATTATTTTAAAAGTGAAAGAAAGAATACAATTTCAATGGAGAAGAACAAGTTCATAGAATCAATGAAATTAATAAAAATAAACAAGCTGACAGGAGAAAATAGGGTAATTGGAACAAACAAGCTGACAAAAGAAAACGAAGCGTTAGAACGAAATGAGGACATAAATAGAAATGAAGATACCCTTTATATGCAAAGTATTGTGAAATTGTTAGAGCAACAGAAAATAAAGAAGATTCAAAAAAAATTAAAAGTACAGAAAGTACAGGAAATAGCCGAAACTCTTCTTACCATAATAGGGGAGGAAGAAGATAAAAAAGAATTTTCAAAAAGCAGGGCAACTTTTCATATCTTACAATATTTGATACAGCATGCCTACTCATGGAAACCAAAAGAATTTATAAGTTACATTGAGAAGGAGAATAATACAAAAATTCAAACAACCCTGAAAGTAAAAGATGTACAGGAAATAAAATATTTGTGGGAAAATGAGAATCAAAAAGAAGTGGATTTTTATGAAAAAAATTTTATAGAGGATCTGGTGGTTTCCAAAATTGAAAAAAGAAAAACAAATCAGAAAACGTTCCTTTTACAGAAATCAGAAATAGAAAGGAATAATTCCTTTCTAGAGGATAACATATCTAAAGTTTTACAAGACAGGAAGACCGTTTCCCTGGAAAAAAGAATAGATACCTATAAAGCAGAAAAAGAGTTAGAAATAAAAAATACGGATGAACATGTAGAAAAAACAGGGATGGAAATAAGAACTCAAAAAAAAATAATTTCCCAGCTTCAAACGGATTTACAGGAACAAAAAAAACAAATTGCAGAGTTAAAGCAAGAAGAGACGGATAAAAAAAGGCAGCAGTCAAATCTTAATAAAAAATTGACACAGGATATTATAAAAAAATTAGAAAGACAGCTGGATATGGAAAAAGTAAGCCGTGGGATGGACTAAATCTAACATGGAAAGGTGGATAATTTAAGATATGGGATTAAAAAAAGCAATTTTAAAAGTAGAAGCAGGAAAAGATATAACCGTTATGTTTAACCCAAGTGAATATAATTTAACTGAAACTACAAATTATAGTGAAAAAGGCGGTGTTGGTTTAGATGGAAAGATTGCACAGTTTATTTCGGGAGAGAATTCTACCCTTGCTATGACCCTATATTTTGATACATTTATACCACCATCAAAAAAAATGGGGGAGGGCGGAACCGATGTTTCTAAACTGACCAAAGAAATTGGGTCACTTACTTACATCGTAAAATCGCTTCATCGTCCGCCTATGGTGACCTTTATATGGGGGCCTCTAAGATTTTGCGGTATGGTAACAAATGTAGCCCAGCAATTTACTATGTTTCTGGGATCTGGCGTTCCGGTACGGGCAAAAGTGGAAATTACATTAAAGTCAGTATTTGATATTAAGAAAAGCCAAAGAAAATCTCCTTTTGAATCTCCGGATCGAACAAAATTCCGTACAATCCATGAAGGAGAGCAATTATGGAATTTTGCATGGGAGGAATATGGAGATGCCGGACTTTGGAGAGTCATTGCATCTGAAAACCATATTTTAAATCCACTGGATATTTACCCAGGACAGGTTATAAAACTACCGGCACTATAATCAAATATAGGAATTATCAAATGAAAATTAAAAAAGAAAGGGGACAATGGGGAAGTGGCAAATCTAATGACAGGTAGCTATACCTATATGGATCTGGTAAAAAAATATAATAATTTCTTAGTTCCGGCTCTCAAAATCAAAGTACTTGGAAAGGATGTCATTCAAGCCAATCATATGGTAATTGATAATGTGTCCCTATCAATTTCTTTAAACCAGGCAAGTGTAATTAAATTCAATATATTAAATGCTTATGATATTAAGAAACGTTCCTTTGATAGTAATATAAAAAAAATATTTGTTTTGGGAACGGTGTTTAGCGTTGAATTAGGCTATGGTTCTAACACAACTATGGTGTTTAAAGGATATGTGGAGACCGTTGAATATATGTTACAGGAATTTCCTGAACTAAGTATTACGGGAACTGATGTGAGAAGGCTCATGATGAACACGGTACAACAAAATTTTCCCTATGTAGTCCAAAACTATTTTAATGTGTTTACAATGGTTATGGAAAAATACAAAAAGATTTGTACAAGTCTGGTAATTGACAAAACTCAGGATAAATTAACACGAATTGTACAAAACACTTCCGACTACGATTTTATTACAAAAGATGTGTGCGTGAAGTCCAACCGAGAATTTTTTGTTATAGCGGATAAGGCATATTTCTTAGAAAAAATGAAAAATTCAACGCCAATAATTACTCTTGGAATTGGAAATGGACTTATCAGCTTCAACCGTAAAATCAAATATTTACAAGAAGAAATTAAGTTAATTGGAGTGGATGAAGGAAAAAAACAGAATATCGAAGCTAGTATACAGGTAAAGGCTTATAGAGGACAAAAATCCGTTTTAGCCAAAGCACCCACAACAGTGGAGGTGTCTGCCAACATTAACAATGCTAAAGATGTAAATGTAAAATTAAAAGCATTAAAAAATGAACGTTTAAAAAAAGCACAAGGTGGAAGTGGTTCTTGCATAGGGTTACCGGAGCTGGTACCGGGTCGATATGTGAAAATTGCAAAATTTGATAAGGACGCGGATGATACTTATTTTATTAATAAAATAGAACATAGCTTTTCCTTGGGAGATGGATTTAGTACGCAATTTGAAATTGCAGGATATAAAGAAAAAAAGTAATAAAGAAATAAAAGAGGTGTAATATGGCACTATTTGATGAATTATTAGAGGTATCCAATAAAACGTATCATGATAAAATGTTCAGTATTACAACGGGTTATGTAAAAGAAAATTATAATGATAAGTTTCCTGGAAAAGTGAAAGTGGAATTTTTTTTAGCTGAAAAAGGAAAATCAGTAACGGAGTGGATAAGAGTTATGTCTTCTTACAGCGGAAATGGATATGGAAACTTTTTTTTGCCGGAAGTAGGAACCGAGGTTGTGGTGGGATTTAATATGGGAGACATCAATGAACCTATTGTAATGGGCTGCCTATGGAACGATAAAGATAAGCTACCTCAAAAAACGGTAGATAAAGGAAATGAAATCAAGAAGATTCGAACAAAAGGTGGTCACGAAATTTTATTTGATGAAAGAAAAGATAAAGAAAAAATCAGTATTCATACCATAGCAAATATGACCATTGAATTGGAAGATAAAAAAAAATTAATTACCATTAAGGATGCTTCCTCTGATAATGTTCTTGAAATTGATGGTAAAAATGGTGAAATTAGTATAAAAGCAAAGAAAAAATTATCCCTAAATGTTGGGGGAAAAGATATGCTTGTTTTAGATAATACAACAAAAACAGTAAAAATAGCAGCCGATATGGTAAAGATAGAAGGAAAACAAACTCTAAAATTAAAAGGGCAGAATACCTCTCTAGAAGGCAGTATAGTGAAACTAAAAGCACAGGGAACATTAAAAGCAGAGTCAAGCGGTATCTTTCAGGCAAAGGGAAGTTTGGTAAAAATCAACTAAAAGAGGGTGTGAATGTGAACAACAACGATATGGTAAAAGACTTTCTAGGCACCGGATGGAAATTTCCGGTTGAAGTAGACGAAACAACAGGACGAATTAAGACTTCTTCCTATGAAAAAGATGTTGAAGAGGCCATTCGATTGATTCTTTTGACAAGGAAGGGAGAACGGGCAATGGAGCCTACTTTCGGCTGTGATATTCAAAATTATTTATTTGAAGTTTTAGATTACACAACCATGTCACAAATGGAACATGAAATACTAGAAGCTCTTCTTTTATGGGAGCCTAGAATCATAGATCCAGAAGTGAAAGTGGAAGCAGATGAGGCTGAAATAGGACGAATTAATATTCAAATTAGCTATGTTGTCCGTGCAACCAATAATCCATTTAATTTGGTTTATCCATATTATATAAATGAAGGAACGATATAAGTTAGGAATCTATTTTATTAAAAGACTGACTACAGAAAATAGGAGGGGAGAAACTATGAAGATTCCTAATATTGATGAAAGTACAGAAGAAGATATTATACATTATATAAAAGAAATTGCACCTTCTTATACACCGGAATGGCGATTAAATAAAGAAAATCCGGATGTTGGAACGGCACTTGGCCTTATTTATGCAGAAATGATGGCCGATACAATAAAACAATTTAACCGAGTTCCGGAAAAAAATATGCTTTCCTTCTTTCATATGCTGGGAACAAAATTATTACCAGCAATTCCGGCAACTGGATATATTACTATGAATCTGGTAGATGGGGCAATAGAGGGAGCGGAAGTAAAACGAGGAACTCAGGTAATTGCAAATGTAGTAGAAGAAGACGGCAGTATGCTGACCTTTGAAACTACCAATGATTTGTATGTAACACCGGCAAAACTCAAGAAAATCTTTTTTGCAGACAGGAAGAGGGACCAACTCTATTTGCTCTATGAAGAAGAACGTTTCTTAGAGAAAAAGGAAATGTTTCATTTATTTGATGAGAAGGGAAAAAATCTGCAGGAACATGTGATTTGGATTGGAGACGATTCCACTCTCTTTATGGAAGGTGCAGCTTGTGTGACGGTTACTTTTAAAACGTACCATGTAGCAGAAACTTCCAATGAAAGAGTAGAGCCTTTTTTAAATACAGAAAATGTGGAAATTTCTTATCTTACGGAAAAAGGATTTTGTCCCTTTGCAAGACGCACCTTGTCAGAAGGAAAACTACTATTATGGAAAGAAAGTCAGCAGCCAAAATCAATTTGTGGCGTACAACAGGAGCAGGAGGCATTTTGGATTCGATTTATAATAAAGAATATAGAAGGACTGGAAAATTTTTTTGTAAATGAAATTTGGATTCGTTCTGAAGGGCGTGAAATTCTTCCGGAATTTGTATATGCAGATGAAATGGAACAAAAAGTAAGAAAATTCTTACCATTCGGAGAAAGATTTACAGAATTTAGTGAGGTTTATTTAGCATCCCAGGAAGTATTAAGCAAAAAAAATGCATGGATTGAAATGACTTTTGATCTGGACTTTGTCAAAGTTCCACTAGAAAGTAGTGGAGAACAAGAGGCAATGGATTGGAAAGTAATTATGAAACAAGAAGCCTTTAAGCTGGATGAAGAATATGACATTACAATTCATTCTATTTTGTGGGAATATTATAATGGCTTTGGCTGGAAGAGACTTTTTGTTAATAATCAATATAGCGATATTTTTAATGCCAAGCATGGAATACAACAAAATATAGGAATTCAATTTCAGTGTCCAGAGGATATAGAGCCATTTTTAGTAAATTCTTTGTATAGTTTTTATATCAGAGCAAGGGTAATTCGTGTAAATAATGCCTTTAAAATAAAAGGAAGCTATCTTTCACCCATTATGAGTCAAGTGCAGTTTCGATATGAATATGGAAATGATGGAAATATTCCTAAAAATATAGTGGCTATGAACAACAGAGAACTAACGTATGATGCAAAAAATCAGGTTTTTGATCAAAAAACATGGATACCTTTTATAACCGAGTTAGAGCAGGAAAAAGGAACCTTATATCTGGGATTTGATGAAGCACCGGTAGAGGGACCAATTAAAATTTTATTTTCCATGAAGGATATTATAATGGAGGAAACGGGGAGACTGCAATTCGAATATTATGGAAACAAACAGTGGAAGACCCTGCATGCAATTGACGAAACGGAGGGTTTTAAAAAAACAGGATTACTTACATTGATTGGAAATCATGATTTTGAACAATGGAAACTGTTTGGAGAAAATTTATACTGGATTCGCATAATAGATGCAGAGGGATATTACAGTAATACAAAACAAAAAGTAAAATTACCTTGTGTCGAAGGAATTTATATAAATTCCACACAAATAATTGCTGCAAAAACCCAAACAGAAGAAAATTTTTTCATGGAACCGAATCAAAAGAATGCAGTTTTTGAGCTACTTAATAAACAAGTATATAAGGCAGAAGTGTGGGTAAATGAACAAAAAGAAATTGACAGAAGAGAATTATTAAAAATCGAAAAAGAGTATAAGGTAAAGTATGAATACAATCAAGATGGTGAACTGGATGCCAGCTGGGTTCTTTGGCAAGAAGTAGAAGATTTTTCTGTATCAAAGCCTATGGACCGTCATTATAAAATAGATAAAATCATGGGGATTCTAGGGTTCTCAGATGGTAAAAATGGACAGATTCCTTCTTCCGGAAGGTCAGAAACGATAAAAGTCCTATATAGCTGTGGGGGTGGAAGATGCGGAAATTTAGAACCTAAGAGTATAACCCGTATGAATCAATCCATTGGCTTTATTAATTACGTGAATAATGAAGAGTATACCACAGGAGGCTGCAATCAGGAGACGATAGAGGAAGCATTAAAGAGAGCC
The DNA here is from genome assembly GCA_036658435.1 of Acetivibrio sp. Classification (GTDB taxonomy): domain Bacteria; phylum Bacillota; class Clostridia; order Lachnospirales; family Lachnospiraceae; genus DIGJ01. The sequence goes on along the minus strand of JAVXEO010000002.1, from coordinate 35,220 downwards.
AGTGCTTCATTAAAGCATGGTTACCGTGCCGTGACAACAGAGGATTATGAAGTAATGGCACTGGAAGCCACCCGTAATATTTGGAAAGCAAAATGTTTTTCCAATTGTAATGCATTGGGAGAAAAACAATATGGTTGCATTACCCTTGTATTACTGCAAAAGGATTTTATGAAAGGAAGAAAATATTTTGACACCGTTAGAGAACAGGTGATGACCTATCTGCAACATAAAATTGTTGGAAACGTAGCTTCATTAAAACATTTTTACGTTACAGAACCACAATTCCTAGAAATGAATGTAAGTGTAACATTAGCGGTAGAAGAATTTAATCAAGTATTTGAAGCAAGAAAAGAAGCCTTATATCGACTGTATGATTTTTTGGATCCAATGAATGGAAACTTTGACAAAAAAGGCTGGGAAATAGGAACACTTCCCAATAAGACTCAGATTTTAAACATTGTAAAAGACATTAAACAGGTTCATTATGTGAAATCAATACGAATAACTGCATATCACAGAGGGACCCATGGAATGGTGGAAGTAGATTTGGAAAATAGTGAAAATAATGGTTTTGCACTTGCACTGAACGGAAAACATGAGATATTTATTGAAATTGGATAAGAAAGGGGTGAAGCTATGCTGCCTGTATTTCATTTGGATGAAGAACGCTATGAGGAAATATTAGAAAAAGCAATAAAAATGATTCCCACTATTTATCCGGATTGGACGGATTATAATGAACATGATCCGGGAATCACAATGTTACAGCTGTTTTCCTGGCTAAAAGAGAACCAACAGTATCACATGGATCAAATTGGCATACAACATTATCTAAACTATCTTAAACTCCTTGGAATACATATGAAAAGGCGGCAGCCTTCTTGTGGTATGGTGGAAATACAGACCAAAAATAAAAAAATATTACCCAGAAAAAGTCAAGTAATGGCGGGAGAAGTGTGTTTTGAAATTCAAAGCCGCTGCTACCTGGAACCAATACAGATTGTAAAAGGAATTGCAAAGAGGGGAGAAAAAGAAGTTTCTTTTTTATATAATCTTCAGCATTTAGGTGGAAAAATACGGTTTTATATGTTTGGAACAAAACCGCAATCCGGAGATATGTTCTATATTGGATTAAACCAGTCTTTAGCAGGACAGCAAGTTCACAGTATATATTTTGATTTGTTTGAAGAATATGGAATTACAAGAAATCCCATAAAAAAAGAAACTTTATTTCCTTTGGCCAGTATTTCACTGGAATGCTATACCCAGAATGGTTGGAAGCAACAAAAAATTATAAAAGATGACACGTTTGCCTTTTTACAAGATGGAGAAGTTTCTTTTTATTTAAATGATAAAATGTGCCAATGTGAAAAACGAGGAAATCTTTACTTGGTTCGTATAATTTTGGAATCGGCATCCTATGATGTAGCGCCGGTGCTAGAAGGAATTGGATTGCATGCTTTTTCTGTTTTCCAACAGGAAACTATGGTAGAGTATGAAGATTATCAGTATAAGGCAAAAGAATATACGGGAAAATTTGGATATTATGTACTGGAAGGAGATACAAGACTTGCACTGGAAGGAAAAACTGATTTTTACATAGAAGGGGATTCTGGGTTTATTCCATTACAAGGAGAGATTGAAACTGTGATTGAAACAGATAAGGGAAGGATTTTATACCTTTTTCCTAAAAGTATGTTGGAGGGAGAGAAAGAAGAAATGCAAATCCGACGGGTTTCCTATGAAAAAGAAATAGAATCAAAGATTTTCTATGAAGGAAATGCATTTCCCTATCAAAAACTAGAGCTGGAAGAAGAAGATATTTTATATGACAGCATCGAAATTATGGTGGAAAGCTCCATACAGAAGGGAGTCTTTCGGACCTGGAAGAAAGTAGAAAGTTTTGATGCATCGTCACCGGAAGATGAACATTATCAATTTGAAGAAGAAGAGGGATATATACAATTTGGTGACTGCGAAAAGGGTCTTGCACCGGAAGGAAAAGTACATGTTATTGGATGCCAGCGTTCTCTTGGAGCCAATGGAAATGTAAAAAAAGAAAAAATCCGAGAGCTAAGAAATTCGGATAGGAATGAACTTATGATTTGCAACTATAAAGATACCAAAGATGGGGAAGATAAAGGAAATATACAGGACTGCTTTTTAGAATTCAAAAGAAAAAGTAAGGAAATTACAAGAGCGGTTACTTATGAAGACTATGAAAATATCGTCAGACAAATTCCGGGACTTATGATTCAAAATGTAAAAGCAATTGAAGCTACAGCATTGAGAAAACGTGATGGAAGTCTGGAGGAGAACACCATTGTAGTTGCAGTACAACCATTTTCCCTTGAAAAAAGAGCCAATTTAAGTGAAGCATATTATAAAAATATTTTTCGGGTATTAGATCAGAAGCGCATGATTGGAACGAAAATTCAGATTCTATCACCGGAATATATAGGACTTAATTTGTTTTGTGAAGTGGTAGTAAAAGCCCATTACCTGGACGCTGAGGCAAGAATTAGACAGACAATTGCGGATTATTTCGAAAAAAACACTTGGGATTTTGGAAAAACCGTGTCCTATAGTTCTATTTATGGAATTATAGATACTTTGGATTGCGTAGAAAAAATCAACTCCTTAACAATGGATGCAATGGGGAAGGGATGCCGCCGAAGTATGAATGGAGACTTTATTTTACCTGCAAATGGATTGGTCTATTTGAAAGATGCAGAATACAAGGTGAAATAGGGGACGGACAGAATGCAGCAAAGGAGTGGAAGCAAAAAGATGAGAGCACAGAAAACATATTTTGTATTAAACAAAAACTGGGATTTTCAAAGAGGAAATGGTGATAACATCCGTTACTTAGATATGGGAATCTCAATAAAAGAGATTGAAAAGACAGAAGGCAAGTTTTTTTCTAAGATATATGACAGTAAAGAAAAACAAATGCCATGGCATAGAATGACGGTGGCGGGAACATTTTATGGAGAAGCGTCGGTTATATTTCAAATATATGCAGGTGATTCTAAAATAATCATAAAAGGAAAAGAAGAATACGATGTAGAAGATATTTTATCCTCGAAAAGCCTTTCAATGAAAGAAAAAGAAGATCTATTCCTTCCATTTCTTCAAAAGACAGCATATGAACCAAAAGATATTTTACTTCACCAGGTAACCGGCCGCTACCTTTGGTTTCAAATACGGTTGTTGGCGCAGGGAGAGGCATCCCCAGAAATTTATAAAATAAAAATGTATTTCCCTAAAGAATCCTGGATGCAGTATTTGCCGGAAATTTACCAACGTGAAAAGAAAAGTGCCTCTTTTGTTGAAAGATACTTAGGAATTTACCAATCCATTTATGAAGACATGACAGAAAAAATTAACAATGCTACTTCTTATTTTGATTTTGAAGCAGTAAATGGAGAACTACTTCAGTGGCTGGCTAGCTGGATTAACATTGATGACAGTTATATATGGACGGATAAGCAGTTACATGAATTATTGCTTCATGGAATGGAATGGTACCGAATGCGTGGAACTACAAGCTATTTATTAGAAGTAGTAAAATTGTATACAGGCAGGACACCATATATTGTAGAATCCTACCAGATTGAAGGATTTTGTAAAGATAAGCAAAAAGCAAGACTGTTGACTGAATTATATGGAGATAATCCTTATATTTTTACAGTTATTGTTGATCTGGGTACCCTTAGATCCAATAAGGAATATCGTATCCTACGAAAAGTAGTGGAAAATGCAAAACCGGCTCATATAGAAAGCAATATTGTTTTGCTGGAACCTTATATTTTTTTAGACAAACATTCCTATTTGGGAATTAACAGTGTATTAGGTCAGTACCGGGCAGTTATATTGGATGGACAAGGCTCCATACCATTTACAAAAATTGAATCGCATAGGAGGAAGTAAGTATGAAGAATCTAAAATATTTCCCATTTGAAAGGAATAAATATTTTTATGGAAAATTATTAAGTGTGGATGATTTTGAAACCGAACAAAAATACATGAATGATAAGCGGAGAATGACAAATCGTTTTTTACATGGAACCGGTGTGGTGTGCGGTTTAAATGTAGTTCTAATTGATGACAAAACGATTTCACTGGAACCTGGTTTTGCTTTGGACTTTGCAGGAAGGGAAATTGTAATTGATGCTCCGGTAACGAAAAAATTGTCTATGATAGAAGGATTTGAATCCATCGAAGATGAAAATGGAAACTATCTTTATTTATGTATGGACTATATGGAAAAAGAAAAGGAACCAGTGCATAGTATTGCAAATACAAGTGCAAAAGGAGATAACGTGGAATACAATAAATATGCGGAATGTAGTCATATTTATTTAACAAATCAAGAACCGGAGGATGAAAATCTTTCTACCGCCAGTTTTTATGAAGAAACAAAAACTATTTATTGGGGAAATGGAATTCGGATAAAACAGGTAGTACCAAAGTATGCAGAGGGACAAGGCGAATTTGATCTTACTATTTTTATTGAGAATATGGGACAACAGCTTCCAATTGGATTTTCATATACCATGGAATTATCTTGTTTGCAAATCCAGGGGAAAAACAATGTTTTAGTTACCTTTGCAGAGGAAGAACAGGAAAAGGCCTATCAATATGAGCTGCATTACAAGGTAAATGTAAATTCAATGCAAGGAGTAGAAGGAAGTATTGACATTCAGCCAAACAGCTTTGTACTAAGGATTGGCGAAAAAGAAGTAGAAGGAAAAGCACATTGCAGCAGTAAGGTAAAGCTGGTAAAGGAAAGCATACAAAATGAAATTTTGAAAAATTATTATAGAGGAGCCATGGAAACCATTGTTCAAAATACATTTCAGCAAAGTATTTATCTTGCAAAAATCATGGTAATTCATGCAGGAGCTTCTTATGTAATTGACAGTGTAGAAGCAATGCCCTTCCATCAATATGTATTTAATAGTGATTTGGCTTCTGTATTTCAGCAGTTAGCCTGGAACCAGAAAACAAAAAAAATAGAGGAGAAAAGCAATAAAAACTACTCAAACGGGACAACAGAACAGGGAAAACAACAGAAACTGGCGGCATCGGGAGTGGAAGTTATCGATCTGGGTATTGGCGGAACCGCGGGGAAAACATTTTTCTCAAAAGAAATTATTCATGGATTGGGACTGGGAGATGTGCAAATATTTGTTGGAATTGCAAGTACCTTAAGAGAGGACAGTCCTATTATTTTTGGAAAACAGGATATCTTTGAAGATAAACAAATAGAAGTAAAAGCAGAAACTGCTGTAAAAATAGATATTACAAAAGGAACCTTTGTAATTGGAATCCGCTGTTTAGAAGACACCTTGGCAAGACAGGCTAAGATTTACTGGACAGCCTTAAGGGATAAAACAGATGTTGTCATCGAAAAAAAGAAAGTAACCATGCACATTTGTCCGGATATGCAGGACCTTTCTTTGCGTGAAAATTATTATTTTCAGGCAATGATTGGGGACGAAACAAGTCCTAGAGTAGAATGGAGTATTAAGGAACCGGATGGAGGAACCATTGATGAAAATGGTATGTATACATCACCAAATAGAGCTGGGGTGTATGAAATACTGGCACAAAGCAAGGATGATCCGGACCTGAAGGCATCTACATTTGTGGTAGTTCGATAGAAGCTATTTCAAAAAAAGCAGAGCTTGGAAAGGCATGGTGTTTTGATGCTAATTAAAACCTATAACCGAGATTATTACATCATACAGAGACAGAAAGAAACTGAAATACAAGAAATTCTTATTTGTGAAGAAAATTCAGATATCAATAAAGTGGCGGAAAATGGACAAAAGTATCTAATTATACATATTACAGACAAAGAAACAATTTATCAGGTCGTTCCTTTTTTTACAAAAATGCAGGAAAGTACAACCTTTGAAGATTATGTAGAATGCTTTTCAAAAGAAGGGGACTTCTATGCGGTCTTTCGATATCAAAAAGAAAAAAAATTAGCAGAAAAATTAAGGGAAGAAAACTGCAGTTTTCGAGAACGCTTAGAAATAGGAAAAAGGCTCCTGGAAAAAATGGTACTGTTAAATATGCCACTTTATGTCCAATATGAAGTTTTAAGAAATGAAAACATGGGAGTATCAGAGACACTGGAAAGTGTATTTGAGTACAGCTTATGTGAATATGAGCAATATCCAAAGATTACTTCAACTATGGTAAATCAAAGAATAAAAGTCATAATGGAGCAGCTGTTTGCTGAAGAAATTAAGTTGAATTCCAGTCCGATTCTAATGATGTTTTATGAAAGCTTTCAGGAAGAAAGCGAAGAATACCAGGATTACAAAACCTATTTTTCACTCTATCAAAATTATGACAAAATGTATCAGGAATTATTGAAGGAAGATTCTTATTTAAAAATAAGACCCAATACAAAGGCATTTCGAATTTGGGATAAATTAAAGTCAAAAGCAAAATTTATGCGGGCAATAGGAACCGTTGCGCTTCTTCTATGTATTATGATTTTTATTGTTTTTTCTTCTTTCCAAAAAAAAGAAAAAAAAGAGGGAGAAAGAATAGAAAGCATTGGAACAATAAAAATTATGAAAGATGAGAAAATAAAGGAATGAAGGAAGTGGTGATGAGAAAATGAATAGATTTAATTTTTTAAAGACACTGGGAATCGGTGCACGAAAATTGAAAAGAGTTTTTTTAAGACCATTTATAGCGATAGAACGTAATTTCAAACGCATGTTAAATCCGGATGGAATTATGAATGCAGCAATTAGCGATGTGCAAAGTGAACTAAAAAAAGCAGTGGGAGAAAAACCGAAATCTTTAAAAGAATATTTCAAAATAGGACATTACTACATTGCAAAAAAATTAGTACTTATTCTATCCATCCTGGTTCTTTTACTTTTATTTTTAGGAATTCGATATGGAATTCCTAAAATACAGGCTATCTTCTTTTCGAAAACTATGGTAGTTAATTCAGAAGCCATGTTTGGTTATAATGGAAAAGTAAAATTAACAGATGCTTCCAAAAAAGTAATTCTATATGTAGGAAAATTGGAAGATGGACATACAAATGGTAAAGGAAAATTATATGACTATAAAGGAAATCTGGTTTATTCTGGGGAGTTTACAAATGACTTGTATGAAGGAATTGGAACACTGTTTTACAAAAATGGAAAAATTTGTTACAAGGGTGATTTTTCCATGAATAAATACCATGGAAAAGGGACTCTTTATGATGAAGAGGAAAATATCGTTTATGAAGGAAACTTTAAGGAAGGTCTTTATGAAGGAACCGGAGTTCTTTATAGTAAAAGGAAAACCATAGAATACCAAGGTTCATTTGTTCAAGGAAAAAAAGAAGGAATGGGAACCATATTAAATGAACAGGGGAAAAAAGAGTACGAGGGAAACTTTCAAGCAGATCTTTACCATGGAATAGGAATATTGTATGAAAATGGACAGACCTTATATGAAGGGAATTTTGTATTGGGTCAAAAAGAGGGACAGGGAAAACTCTATCAGGATGGCAGCGTAAGAGACCAGGGAGAATTTAAGTCCAACCAATTAATAGAAGGGATGGGAACTGTATTTTATGATACAGGAGAAATACAATATGTAGGTGGAATAAAAGGAAAAGCTTTTGAAGGAACCGGAAAACTATATAACAAGAAAGGTATCCTTTTATATGATGGAGAATTTGCAGAAGGAAACTATCAGGGGAAAGGAAAACTATATAACAAGAAAGGTATTCTTTTATATGATGGAGAATTTGCAGAAGGAAGCTATCAGGGGAAAGGAAAATTATATAAAAAGAAACAACTTGTTTACGAGGGGAACTTTGTGACAGGCCTATATGAAGGAACCGGAAAACTTTACAAAGGAAAAGAATGTATTTATGATGGGGAATTCAAGGCAGGAGAGCGTCTAGGCGGTATGAGTCTTATAAAAGACGAAAAAGGTAACATCCTATATGAAGGAAATATCGTGGATGATTTATATAATGGAGAGGGTACAATTTATGAAGAAGGAGAACCTCTTTATAGTGGAAACTTTGTAGACGGTCTTTATGAAGGAGCCGGAGTTTTGTATGAGAAGAAAAATATTTTGTATGAGGGAGAATTTGTAAAGGGAAAGTATGAAGGAAAAGGAACTTTATATAAAAAGGAAAAGATAGTATATGAAGGTGAATTCCAGAATGGAACCTATGAAGGTCAGGGAATATTCTATGATACAAAGGAGAATAAGGTATATGAAGGTGAGTGGGTAAAAGGAAAATATGAAGGCGCCGGAAAAGAATATGATAAAGAACACTTAATTTATGATGGCACCTTTAGAGAAGGAAAATATTTTGGATCAGGAAAAGAATATGACAAAAAAACGCAAAATCTACGCTATGAAGGAACCTTTGATGGAGGAATTTATTCCGGAAAGGGTAAACTCTTCGATACTAAAAAGCAGACATTACTTTATGACGGTGAATTTTATCAAGGAAGCTACCATGGAAATGGTAAGTTATATCAAGCGAATAAAAAATACCTGCTATATGAAGGAAATTTTTATATGGGTCAATACGAAGGAGAAGGAGTTTTGTATGACAAGCAGGGAAATCTCCTTTATAAGGGTGGGTTCTTAATGGGAGAATACCAGGGAGAAGGAATTCTTTATAATCCTCAAAATGGTAAAGTAAAAGAAGAAGGTATTTTTCGAAAAGGAAAAATAGTAACAGAAAAAAAAGAGGAAGAAAAGACGGAACTGTAACTGGAGAAAGGAGTAAATAAATGGGTAATTATGCCATTGTTTCCGAAGTGGGAAACGCTTTAGTAAAAATGTTAAGAGATAATATGATTCCAGATGTAATACATAATCGAGATACGATTCTTCTATGTTCTCCTTCTGAAAAAGGAGATGCCGTTTTGGGACTCTGTCTTTATAATGTGGAGGAATGTAAAGAGTATCAAGAGACCGGAATGAACAACTTATCACTTTCGGAACAGCGATACCCATCTACATGCTTATCGCTTTATTATATGATAACGGCATACTCCGATGGAGATGTAAAATTTAGAGCAAGTGAGGAACAAAAGGTATTAGGGAGAGCGATGCAGGTGCTTCTGGACCATACATTGCTTCATGAAGAAACGTTAGAACCTGTTGAAAAAAATGATTTTTTATCCATATCGGTAAATATGATATCTATGGATATGGAAGAAAAGATACGTATATGGAATGCACCCAATATTCCCTATCGGCTCTCTTTTTTTATTAAAGTTTCACCGGTTAAATTAGAATCCGAAAAAACAAGAGAAATTCAAAGAGTTCGAGATGTTTCATTTGATATGGTTGAAAAGAGGTGAAACGACAATGGAAAAAATTGAAATTTGTGAAAAGGTGAGAATTACCTTGTCCTTTGCCGTTAAGGTTTTGGATGATTACACCCAGAAAATATTAAATGGAACCCACTTATCCATAGAAGGCTGCAGCAGTTTCCCTATATGGAAAAAAGAAGGATTTTATCTTTTTGTTAATGTACCATTACGGCAGCTTGTACTTAAAGTAGAGGCGACAAATTACATAACGGAACGGATTTCCATTGATTTAGACAAAATGCCAGGAAAATATCCTCTTGTAAAAGTTTATATGAAACCAAGTAAATCCTATGCACTTCCGGATAAAACCACATGTATAGAAGGGAAGGGCAGACCTTATAGTAACATAAAAGTTTTTTATAATACCAATCCAAACGATTACAAACTTTTGTATGATTATAAAAAGCATAGAAATCCAGAAGAAGAGAAGCAAATATGTATTTATAATCCAAAGAACTCAGATCTGGAGGGAAAAAGTTTCTGTATTATGGATAAAGAAATGAAAAATATGGAAGAATTTCGAGTGCAAGAGGTGATAAGCCAGGAAAATAATACCTATAAGATGGAAGAAGACCTTTCTTTGGACTATAAGAAGATTGGAACGCGAATTTGTCCGATTTTTGAAACAAAAACAGATGAAAATGGTAAATTCTTTCTTGTAATACAAGACATCGAACGAGAAGATGCTATGTGCCGCTTTTTACAATTTTCCCAGGGTGATAACGGGAAAATAGAAAAAGAAGTGCTTATAAAGGCAGGAAAAGTCAATTTGCTAGAAATATAAAAAGAAAAGTCTGAAAAAATAGGCTGGAAAGGAAGTTTTGTATGGGATTTGTAGTTTGTGGAGGAGCTTTATGTAACTGTTCTTTTGGAGTAGCACCATCGGTTTTAAATGTACTGCCCCAGGCTCGTGTAGTGTCGAATATGCCCATTGCCAGCATTATGGATAATATACCTCTAGTAAATATTATGCCATTTGGAATGTGCAGCTCTTTGGCAAATCCGACCGTTGCGGCATCAACAGCAGCGGCTTTAGGCGTGTTAACCCCTATGCCTTGTATTCCGGCAACAACGGCACCATGGGCACCGGGTGCACCCACGGTATTAGTTGGTGGAAAACCGGCACTGAACCAGACATCAAAACTAATTTGTACATATGGAGGAGTAATACAGATTACAAATCCGGGTAGTACAAATATACAGGTGCCATAAATAATTTAAGGTAAATGGAGGTAGAAATGAAAATAGGTTTGAAAACGAAGTTTGCAACATTTTTTCTCGTATTTATGGCAGTAATTGCTCTTTGTGTTTACTATCTTTCTGCTACAAATTTTAAAGAGGCAATTATGGGATGCTATGGAGACAAAGCAATATCAATAGCACATACGGCATCTACCTATGTAACAGCGAAACAGGTGCGGTACTATGCAGATTCGGTGCAGACATATAATGTAAAACCGGAAACGGACAAGGCATATGATGAAATAGCCAGACTTTTTGATAATTTAAAAGAAGCATCCGAGGTAGAAAATATTTATATTGCAAAACCACTCACAGAAAAAAAAATGCTTTATATTTATCGTGCTAAGGTTCCGGGAGAAAAACAAAAAGAAGGTTATTTAGGATGGGCGTTCAATGGATTTGATGGGGAAAAATATGAAATTGTAAAAGAAACCATGAGAACAGGAAAAGAAAGTATAGATTTAGCCACAAACGATCCGGATTTTAAATATTTGGCATCGGCATATGTACCTATTCTAAATGAAAAAGAAAATGCAATTGCCTATATAGGCGTAGATATTCGGATGCAGGATATTGAGTCCTATATGAATAACTATATGAAAAAAATGATGACAATCATTGTGATCGCCCTTATCATTTGCTTCTTACTATTTATGCTCTTAATGCAAAGCACCATTTTGAACCCATTAAAAGTGTTAAAACGAAATGTAGAAGCCATGGCAGATGGAAAACTGGGGGTTCAGACGCAGGTAAATGGTACAGATGAAGTAGCAGGAATTGCGGCAGTATTCAACCGCATGTCTCAGAATATAGAGGGGCATGTAAGAGAAATTGAACTTTTAAACGAAAGTTATTATAAATTTGTACCACTTAAAATGTTTGAATTAATTGGAAAATCCAGTGTAGTGGATGTTCGTTTGGGAGATCGAAAAAATGCAGAAGTTACGGTTTGTACCATGCATGTACGAGACTTTGAAAAAATGGTGCATACCATTCCCACAGAGGGTATTTTAGACTATATCAGCCACGCTTTGGATATTTTTGTCCCTTCTGTTACGGAAGAAGGAGGAGTTATTGAGGCTTTTGAAGATGCGGGAGTCACCGCCTTTTATACAGAAGAAAGTGAAAGAGCATTGCTATCTGCAATTTCTGCTTGCCAAAAAATGGAAGTTATGAAGTTTTCAACTCCATCGGTGGGCATTACCTATGGACCAGCAATGATTGGTATTGTTGGGCATGGACAGAGACTAGCAGCAGCAACTATTTCAGAACAGACAACCATGTCAGTATTTTTAAAACGTATTGCTCCAAAATACAATGCAAGAATTTTAATTACAGCCAGTGCGGCAAATCAAATACCGGAATTTGAACAACGCTATGAAACTCGTTTAATTGGTCTTTTATATACTTCATCTTCTAACCGCTATGAGAAACTATATGATGTGTTTGATGGGGATGGAGAAGAAGACAAAATTTTAAAAAAACAAACAAAAGATATATTTGAAAAGGGAGTTAAATTATTTTGTAGTATGAAATTTTATGAAGCAAGAATATCCTTTATAGAAGTATTAAAGCAATTTCGGAAGGACGATGCGGCAAAAGAATACCTTTATCTGTGTGACAAATATTACCAGACGGAAGAAGTTGATGAAATCGCCTGCTGTATTGAAAGATATTAATACAAGATGCGCAATCCATATTTTTACTGAATTTTCACCATAAAACCAAGAAGAAAGAAGAAAATATATGTTAGAGCACTTATCTTATGCAGAGATTTCAACAGATAAAATACAACACAATGTAAGAGTAATAAAAGATGCCTTAGACAAAGACTGCAAGCTAATGATTGTAGTAAAAGGAGATGCCTACGGACATGGAATGATTCCCTTTATTGGAGAACTGGATAAGAATCCGGATGTGGATGCCATTGCAGTTGCAACGGTAGAAGAAGCAAAACGATGTATGAAAAATAAATTTAGTAAACCAATTTTAGTATTTAATCATATTTTAACACCTTACATCCGTCTATTAAAAAATCATTTAGATCAGGTTATTTTTTCTGTTTATCATATGAAAATGGCACTGGAACTTAGCCGGATGGGAATCGCTTTTGGAGAAAAAATCAGAGTACACATTCGAATAGATATTTATGAAAGTGGAAAAGGCATGAGTCTTGTAGAATGTAAAGAGAATTTCGATTTGCTATGGAATTTATCGGGAATTCAGATTGAGGGAATTTATATGCACTCCTATGAAGCTTACGAATTTCAGGAAGCGGAAATTCGAAAAGATTTGGAACCATTTGATACCTTTATAAAAGATATGAAACCGGAAATACGAAGTAAACTTTGTGTCCATGCAGCAACTTCTGTTATGATTTTTTCTTATCCGGAGTATCATTACGATATGGTACGAATTGGAGCAGCCGTGTATGGCCTTCCTGTTTCACCAAAGGAGGATGCTTCAAAAGAGTTAAAACCAATTATGTCAATTGTAGGAAGAATTATTGATATTGTTATGTTGACAGAACAGAGCCGTATTAACTACAATAATCAGAAAAAAAAGCTTCAACAACCAAAATTAGTGGCACATGTTGCTTTTGGATTTTGGGAAGCACCCAAAATAATGGATCAAAAAGATATTTGTGTCAATGTAAATGGAAAAGTCACAAAAATGATTGGAGATCCTTGTATGGATTCCTGTTGTATTGATATGACGGGATTGGAAGATGTAGAAATAGGAAGTAGGGTATATTTTCTCGGAGACTTTGAAGGAGTACGCATTCAGGATAAAATGAAAAGCTATCATTTGGGATTAAGTGATTGCCATCTGCTGTTTGCCGGAAATGCAAGGCTGCCTAAGATCTATGGAGAGTGGCAAAAAAATTCCGTGGAATTTCTTATGACACAGGTTGTAGAAGCAGCCCCTACCCTGCAAAAGACAATTGCAACGTACCGGCAGTGCTCCCTTTTAGACTACCTTAATTACCTGAAGCCGGAAAATTTAAAAGAAACAAAGACCAATGATGAACTATTTGAAGCTATTTATGAAATGACATGCGAATTTTTTGATGAAGATAAAGCCATGGATGTTAAAAAAACATTGGAGAAGACAATGCTTTTGCATACAGCAAATCACTTTTGTGTAGAATATCTTCCACAATGCATTCAGGGAAACTTACTTTATTATAAATGGCTTACTTTACATAATGGAGAGACAAAGACCGTTCCGCTTTTTGCCTGCACTACAACGCCAATGCGAAGTGAAAACTTTCCAAGAGGAATTTTAAATTATCATGATAAATCAGGGAAAAAAACCCCCTTAAAGGTTCCTATTTTACCAATTAAAGACCGTTCAGTTATGGTAGGTCAGGCAGAGGGTTTTTCAGAGGAGATGATTGAAAAAGCAAAAAAACAATATAACAAATATTTACAGTCCAAAGTAATTAATTTTGACACTTACGATACCATGATGAAAATCCTGGAAGAATATGAAAAGAAAGAAATTTTGGAAAGTAACACCTATTTAAAACAGGCAGCGAAGCTTAATGAAAGGCTTGGGAAAAAAATATTGCCGGAGGAATCGGTCTCCTTCCTTTACCTGCCTATGGAAAAAATAGTAAAAAAATTATTAATAAAAAACTTAGAAGAGGAAAACACACTGTTTTATTCTATTATGTGGAATCCACAAATTCGAACTACAGTCTTACAACATTTAGATGGTTTGCAGGGATGCTGGAAAAATGAATCTTTAGAAAAAATAAAAGATTGGGAGGAAGGAGAGAGCATTTTATACTATGCAGTGGGAACTCATTTTTTCTGGGGAGTTGATTCATTTTTGATTCGCTATCCTCTTTGTTTTGCAGAACGGGAGGGAAAATTTTTTTTAGAAGGAGTTACTTCTGATTCTAAAAAGGTGACTTTCGAATTGACGGTATCACGATTAAAAGAATATCTGGAAACAGAAAGAATGGTTCCGGGAATGTTTATTACTTTTTTGGAAATATACTTTACAAGAAATGTTACCATAGCGGGAGGATGTTTTCAGGAGGCTTATATTGATGAGATGCAAAATGCATTAGTAAATGCACTGGAAGGATTTGAAATTTTACAGGAAGAAAGAAATTTCATTAAAAAGAAGAAAGAAGCGGTATATTTATCTGGTCCCATTTTTGCACTAGATCAAATGGATACCTGTGATGGAGAAAGCCAGACAGGACCAATGGGTTTGGTGGAAATATTAGAAAAACAAGGATTTACTATGGAACAGTTTGAAAAATTGTTACAAGTAAATTATTATGAAGCACATAAAATGGGATTGTTTAACTTCTATAATGATATTGTTTCAAAAAAAGATAAAAATCCCAATTGGATGTCCGTTTTAAAAAACGAGTTGAAAGAAACGGTTTTAAGGTAACTAAAACATATAATTTATATTTTACAGAGAGGAGGTGCTGTTATTTGAAACAGCACATAATTATGAAAAAAAGAGGTTTATTCTATACTTTATTATGTTTTACATTGCTTCTGTCTGGGTGCAGTTTAAAAAAAGAAGTACCTGCGAATGAGCAAACCGCTTCACAATCAGATCAAATGATTTCAGATCCTTGTAAAAAGCCGGATGGAAGTAAATTCCGAATTGGTTATATAGATCAGGACCCTTATGAACCTGCAAGCAGACAACTCTATTATATCTTGGAAGATTTACGGGAAATGGGATGGATTTCCTGTGAAAAATTTCCATTTGAGGAAACTCTGGATGCAAAACAAATGATGCAAAAATTAGCAGAGATGGATTTGGGACCATATCTGGAAGTGGAAAAAGAGGCAATTTACTATACGGAATTTGATAATAAAAACAATGGAATTTCAAAAAGTATTAAGAAAATTATAAATGGAAAAAAAGGTTTGGATATTATTTTTGCCAATGGTACGGTTGCAGGCAAACTTGCAAGAGAATTACAATTATCCATACCTACTATTGCATTTGGAATCACAGATACAGTAGCATCCGGAATTATAGATTCGGCAACGGAAGGAACGGGAAGTGATTATATGTGGGCGCATGTAGAACCTTCCATAGCACTTAGACAGTTAAAATATTATTACCGCTTAAATAAATTTAGAAAATTAGGTATGATTGTAAATGGAGAAGAAGCAATTTCGGATGTAGCTTCTTGCAAACAGGCAGCAGAAGAAACCGGATTTGAACTTGTTAAATATAATATCAATGACATGGTAACCCAACGTTCCAAAGATGGAAAAAAAATAGCGCATCAAAAAAAAGTAATGGAATATGCCAATCAATTAATTGAAGATGGTGTTGAGGCATACCTTTATACACCCACATTGATTCAGGAAACAAAAGAATCCCAATATGTAAAAGAACTATTTGGAATATTTGAAAAAAACAATATTCCCGTTTTTGCTATGGAAAAGCCGGAGGATGTGGAGAATGGAGCATTGATGGGAATCATTGTAAATGATTATAAGGACATCGGTACATTTGTAGCAGAAACAATTGGAAAAGTATTGAATGGAGCCATTGCTGGTGACTTACCCTGTGTGTATGTAAGCTCCCCAACCATTTATCTTAATCTAGATACTGCAGAACAATTGAATTTTAATTTAACTTTTAAATTTCTAATGTCCTGTGATGTGGTTTATTCAAAAGAAAATAGGGAGGAAAAATACATTGAAGAAAATTAAAGAGAAGAAAAATTCGATTATATTTACAATTTCAATTTTTATCCTGCTTTCCACATTTTCAATTGCGTTTGTTGGCATAATGGGATATATGAATTTTAAAAGCAACTTTAAAGAAATCAAGGAACAATTATATGGATTTTTAACAAGTGAAACCATTGACGAAATTGAAAATTCCTTACAATATGGAAAAGAACTGGAAAATTACTATGGAGCGGAAAAAATTCTGAACTCTATGAAAGAAAAGTTGGGAGAAGAATTTGAAGTTCTTATTTACAGTGATAAAGAAGAACTTCTATATTCAACCAGTAAAGAATATCCCAATTACAGCAATCAATTCAGACAGGATATTTATGATGGAGAACAGGAAAAAGTTGGTTCACTTGTAACGCTTTATGATTCCATTGTTATTCAAAATGAACTGAAGGAACTGATGAATGATACGGCCATGACCGCAGGTATTGTTATGTTGCTTGTAGCCATTGTAATCCTAATTGGTGTTTTTTTCCTCCATTATGGAGAGAAGAGCGTTAAAGCGATGCAGCGATTTGCAATTGTGGTTATTTTACTTGGTATTATAATCCAAAGTGCATCCTCTATGTATAACTATCAGAAAAAATATCGGGAAGCTATGTATGATGGAGCAAATATTATTGTAAGTAATTTAAGTGAAACTGTTTATTCGGTACAAAGATTAGGGGTGGATCTAAAAAAAGTAGGAGATTTGGTTAATTATCTTACGGATAAAATTGATAAAGTACCCATTCTTTATAATATAAAATTGTATCAAAATGTTGCTAATACCGCAGATGAAACGGGAAATAAAAGCAAGTTTTACATTTCCGATAAGCTGCCAGGAACGGATATTATAATAGAAGCAGATTTGTCAACAAACTATATTAATAATAAGATAATGGAACTGGTATTAATTGTTGCTTCTACAATTATCATTATGCTGATGGTTGTATTTGAAATTTTCCGCCTTCCCGGATTACTGGCATACCGCATGGGAAAGGTATACAATATAAATCATGAGGATTCTTATGAAAATGTAGTAAGTGGAATTCAGCTTGCAACCTTTTTATGTGGAATGGCAGAATATATGTGCGTACCCTACTCAGCCATGGTTATTCGCCAGCTAAATCAAGGTGCCTTTGGTTTATCCGTAGGTTTGACGGCAGCATTACCAATTACAGTAGAAGGATTGGTTCAGATGGTTGTAATCTTTACTCTGCCGAAAGTAATCCGAAAAATCGGAAGTAAAAAGTTGCTATTTTTAGCAGGAATTGTAATGGTTGGAATCAACATAGCTGCATTTTTCTCTACAAGCTCCCTACAGATTATCATCTGCAGAGCAATTGCGGGAGCTGCCTATGCAGGCTTTGCACAAATAGCAAACTATATTGTAACAACTGGATACGATTCAGAGGAAAGACGAGCTCAAATACTAGCAAATAAAAATGCCGGTGTATTGGCGGGTATTACCTGTGGAGCCGGTTTGGGTGCAATTGTTGCAAGTGCCACTAGCTTTAAGACAACCTTTTTAATTTCCTCCATTATTTTTGCCGTATATTTTGTGGCATTCCGTTTTTTAATGCCATGGAAATTGTTTAAGAAAAATGAAGAAGCAAAGATAGAAGTAAGAGAAAAAACAGATTTTGCATCCATATTAAGGATGATTACCTCAGGGGAATTAATAAAATATATTGTATTTGTTGCGGTACCATTAAATATAGGAGTTGTTTTGGTGGTTACATTGATTCCAAGTCTAATTCAACAAATGCAACTTAACACCATTGTATTAAGTTATTGCTATATTGTAAATGGAATAGCGGGTATCTATCTAGCACCAAAGATTGTTGCATTATTAACTCGTAAGGGCGGACTAAAGATTGGAGTAGCATTTTCACTAATATTGGGTTCTGTTTCCTTATTTGTATTAAATCTTCCAATCCCCATTGCAGTAATTCTTATATCCAGTGCATTACTTGGGCTTTTGGATGGAGTGGGAATGCCATTGTCAACAAACCAGTTCATGGGGCTTTCTCTAGTATCAACAACTATTAGTGAAACAACGGCCCTTGTATTTTTAAGCGCAATTTGCTACATTTTAAATGCGGCAGCTCCAATGGTGGCAGAATCTATAGCAGGGGCCCCCATAGCCGGTGTAAGCCGTTATATTATAGCCGGTGTTATATTTGTGATTTGTGCTGCCGTGGTCCTGATTGGATTTCATGAAAAGAAAAAAACATCAAAGATTCGTGTATAAAAAATAAGAAAATAATACAGAAAAATTTTTAAAGACGTTCCGACAGCCAGATTCTATTCCTATGGCAGTTGGAACGTTTTTATATTCCGATTTTTCTTTTGATAAAAAGATGGCAATGTAGGGAATGAATTGTTATAATAATGGTTAAGATGAAGGAAAAGGAACCGATTTATGAAAAACAAACAAAAAAAATGGATGGTAGTATGCTTCATTATTTCCATTCTATTGACAGGATGCCGTTTTCCATGGAAGGAATGGACAGAGAAAAAAACAGATATCCGGGTTTATTTTTTAGATGTGGCACAGGGCAATTCCATATTGGTAGAAGATCAGGGAGAATTTATGCTGATTGATGGTGGAGATAGGGACTATTCCTCCTTTGTTGTACGATATTTAAAAAATCGGGGGGTTAAGGAATTAAAATATGTGGTAATCTCCCATTATGACAAAGACCATCTAAACGGTGTGGTAGGGGTACTAAATACCATTCCCTGCAAAACGGTAATCGCACCTAATTATGCTACAGATTCTAAAATATATAAGTCTTATCGAAACGTAATGAAAAAGAAAAAATTAGAGGCAATATATCCGTCTGCAGGCGATACTTTTTCCATTGGAGAAGCCGAATTTACCATTGTCTGTCCTAAAGATTATCATAATATTTTAGAAAATGATAATTCCATAGGACTTCGACTGGTACATGGAAAAAATAGTTTCTTAATCTGTGGAGATGCGGGTTTTGCCAGTGAAGAGGAAATGATTCAAAGCAGACAAAGACTGGAGTCGGATGTATATATGGCTAGTCATCATGGAAGCAGGAGCAGTTCCGGAAAAGAATTTCTTGCCAAGGTAAATCCTTCTTATATTTTGGTAAGTTGTGGCGTAAACAATGAATATGGACATCCTACAAAGACGTTTATGAAACGAGCAAAAGAAACGGATGCAGAACTTCTGCGCACGGATTTACAGGGAACACTCATTGCAACAGGGAATGGAAAAGAGATAAGATGGAACAAAGAGCCTTGTAATGATTATAGAAGCGCGGAACAAATTGAGAACGGGGAGCATAGAAAATTACAGGAAAAGAAAAAAAATATAAGAAAAGTGAGTCACTATGTATTAAACACCAGTTCTCATAAAATTCATTTATTAACTTGTAGCTCCGTGGGAGCTATGAGTGAAAAAAATAAAAAGAAAGTAACCGATTCTATTAAAAATCTTAAAAAGCAGGGATATCAGATTTGCGGTATTTGCAGAAAAGAAATTCTGGGAGAAACCAAACAATAAAATCACCAGGGAGGGCAGATGAATGAAAGCCTATGAAAGATTGTTAAATTATATAAAAATATCAACAAAAAGTGATTCAGAATCGAAAACAGTTCCAACTACAAAGTGCCAGTTTGTATTGGGAGAACTTCTGGCAGGAGAACTAAAAGATCTTGGAGTTACCGATGGAAGAATCGATGAAAAATGTTACGTATATGGAACCTTACCGGCAACAAAGGGATATGAAGAAAAGACAAAACTTGGATTTATTGCCCATATGGATACGGCTCCTGATTTTTGCGGAGAAAACATAAAACCCCAGATTATAGAAAATTACCAAGGAGAAGATATTATATTGGGAAATAGTGGAAGAGTACTGGGTGTAAAGAATTTCCCCCATCTATCAAAACTAAAAGGAAGAACCTTGATAACCACGGACGGAACTACTTTGCTGGGCTCGGATGATAAGTCCGGAATTGCTGAAATTATGACGCTGATTGAAAGACTGCAGACAGAAAAGATACCTCATGGAAAAATCTCAATTGGATTTACACCGGATGAAGAAGTGGGTGCAGGAGCAGACTATTTTAATGTGAAAGATTTTGATGCAGATTTTGCCTATACCGTAGACGGTGGAGTGGAAGGTGAAATTGTATATGAAAATTTTAACGCCTGCAAAGGGGTTTTTGAGATTAATGGATTTAATGTGCATCCGGGAAGTGCAAAGAATACCATGTTAAATGCCCAGCTTCTTGCCATGGAAATTAATTCAATGCTGCCAAGGGGAGAAACTCCCCGTGATACAGAGAATTATGAAGGATTTTATCATTTATGTGAAATGAATGGAACGGTTGAGAAGGCAAGACTGGAATATATTGTACGGGACCACAGTAACGAAATTTTTCAAGGAAGAAAACAGACCTTGCTCCATATTGAAAAACTTATGAATGAAAAATATGGAAAAGGGGTGGTTTCCCTTAAAATAGAAGAACAATACCGGAACATGGCAGAAATGGTAAGACCTTGTATGCATCTGATTGACAATGCAGTAGCAGCAGCAAAAAAGCTAGGAATTACGCCTGTCGTTATTCCGGAAAGAGGGGGAACCGATGGAGCCAAACTGAGCTTCATGGGCCTTCCCTGTCCGAATCTTGGAACGGGTGGATTCGCTTTTCATGGACCTTATGAACATGTAACGATAGAAGGAATGGAACAATCCGTAGCGCTTATGCTTGAAATTGTAAAAACCTATGCGATATAATCTGTAATAATTTTAGCCCGCTCCTTCCATGTATGATGAAGCTTTGCTTTTTGATATCCGGTTTGTATGATGGTATTCATAGAAGCCGGATTTTCAAGTAAATTTATAATTTTTTGAGGAAGCGATGTGATATCCAATAAGGAAAAAAAGCATAAATCTTGGTTATCAACAAACTCCTGCTCTAAAAAGATGCTGGAATCCGTTAAACATAAAGCTCCATTTAACATGGAGTTAAAAATACGGTCATGTGCGCCGTCTTTAAACCAGGGCATAATATTTAAAGATATTTTCGCTTTCTGCATTTCTAAGAGACAGGCGTGTGAGTTGACAGCACCCCCAAGAATCAGGTTTTCCTTATGAATACAGTCTAACTTCTCCCATCCACTTCCAAAAACATGTACTTGTATTCCATTGTCTACAAGAGTTTTGATAACAAGACCACGGAAATAGAAACGTACATATAAGTCAATAAAAATCATATTTTCCATACAGGCCTTCAATGCTTCTTTTGAAAGATTTCCAAGTTCCCGGTAAAGGGCATCGGTAAAAGCAATCTCCATAGGAAGGGAAGGATTGGAAATCAAAGTATCAATAATAGAATGATAAAAAGTAGTGTAATCGTCATCCAAACGGGTGATATATTTGTCAAAGGCAGTGGGTGGAGTGTAATTTCCCGTAAAAAGAACTGCATTTTCACGCCCTTCCAGAGGAGGAAAACCAGATAAGCCAGTTCCTCCAAGGGGAAGGAAAGGTTCGGTTTGTATCCAGGGAAAATAAGTGTGCATATAGTTTTCATGATAACGGTCAATACAGATTTGACGATACAAAAGGGGAGGATGTTTTAATAATTGGGGATAATAAAAAGGGTGGTCCACTAAGATATTAAGGCAAAGGATCTTCTTTTGATCCCATAAAAGGGTTCCATCTTTTTCTAAAAAAATATCTTCACCTCGAAAGCCGGTAAAATTAAAAGAAATCAAAGTGGTATTTCCGTATTCTAGGAAGGAAAGAAGTCTTTTATAGTCACGTTTCTCCTCTAGCAGATCAAAAAGGAAGACCTCATGTCCCATTTCTTCAAAGGCTTTGGCAAGTTGTATGGAAAAAAAACCAAGTGTTTCGATTCCATTTTTAAAAAATATTAATTTTCGCTTATGTATTTCCATGGGGATAGTTAAACTCCTTTTCTAACCAGTATACCATGAAAATAGAAAGAAATAAAAGAAAAATAAAAAATAGAAAAGAGGAGTTTTATGTATGATTATAAATTAATTATAGAGGACTTGATTGTATGGTACGAAATCGAAAAAAGAAACTTAAAATGGAGGGAAACCCCCATTCCTTACTATGTATGGGTTTCAGAAATCATGCTGCAGCAAACCAGAGTAGAGGCGGTAAAAGAGTATTTTGACCGATTTATAAAAGAATTACCAGAAATAAAAGACCTGGCACAGGCAGAAGAAGATAAGCTGATGAAACTATGGGAAGGACTGGGTTACTATTCTAGGGTGCGTAATCTTTTAAAAGCTGCAAAAGTTGTGATGGAAGAATATGGGGGAAAGCTGCCAAAAGACGAAAAAGAATTAATGAAATTACCGGGAATCGGCTCTTATACGGCAGGTGCAATTTCCTCTATTGCTTATGGAAACTCCGTGCCGGCGGTAGATGGAAACGTGCTTCGTGTTACGAAACGATTATCGGCAAGCTATGATGATATTTCAAAGGCAAAAGTAAAATCAGAATTGGAACAAAATTTAAAAGAGGCCATGATAGAAACGCTTGGGGAAAAAGGTGGAGAGTCTGCCGGTGCATTTAACCAGGCACTGATGGATTTAGGTGCAACCATCTGTATTCCCAATGGAAAACCTCTTTGTGAAAAGTGTCCGATTTTGAAGTACTGCATAGGTTTTCAAAAAGGAATTGCGGAAGAACTTCCTATAAAACCCCAAAAAAAAGCCAGACGAAAAGAAGATAAAACCGTATTTATACTTGAAATGAATGATAAAATAGCACTTCACAAAAGACAGGAGAAGGGATTGCTTTCCGGACTTTGGGAGTTCCCCAACACAGAAGGTAAACTCAGTATCGAAAGGGTAGAAAAACTACTGAAAGAGAATAAAATTCTTAATTATGAAATGCAGCTTCTAGGAGAAGCAAAGCATATATTCAGCCATGTAGAATGGAAGATGCGAGGCTATGGAATCGTAATAAAAGAAGCTCCGGAAATGAGTCGTCTATTTCCGGAACTTGAATGGGTAGAAAAAGAAGAAATAGAAAAAACGTATGCCCTTCCCTCTGCGTTTGCAGTATTTAGAGAGACTCTTTTTCAAAAAAAGCAGGAGACCTTATAAGGAATAAAACCCAGCTGAGGGGCCTAAGCTTTCTTCAATCCGCAGCAGCTGATTGTACTTTGCCGTACGCTCGCTTCTGCAAGGGGCACCGGTTTTAATCTGTCCGGCATTTAATCCAACACAAAGGTCCACAATACTGGTATCTTCTGTATCGCCGGAACGGTGGGAAAGAATGGTAGAAAATCCATTTTTCTTTGCAAGTTTAATGGCATCCATAGCTTCGGTAAGAGTTCCCACCTGATTGGGCTTAATTAAAATAGCATTTCCGCAATGCTCCGTAATCCCTTTTTGAAGACGAGAGGTATTGGTTACAAATAAATCATCTCCAACTAGCTGAACCCGGTCTCCCAGTATTTGTGTTAATTCCTGCCACCCCTCCCAGTCTTCTTCATCTAGGGGATCCTCAATGGAGACAAGGGGATATTGGTCACAAATAATACTATAAAAATCAATTAATTCAGAGACCGTATAATCTTTTTGCGCTTTTGGAAGATGGTATTTTCCGGGAGAAAAACTTTTCCATTCACTGGAAGCGGCATCCATTCCAAGACAAATATCTTTTCCCGGTTTATAACCCGCTGCTTTGATTGCTTCCATGAGAAAATCCAAGGCTTGGGTATCTTTTTTTAAAGTAGGTGCAAATCCGCCTTCATCCCCAACGGAAGTAGACAGACCTTTTTCTTTTAAAAGTCCGGATAGGCTGTGGTAGATTTCTGTGCAGGCTCGAAGACCTTCTTTAAAATTACGTGCACCTACTGGAAGAATCATAAATTCCTGAATATCGATGTTATTGGAAGCATGAGCACCGCCATTTAAAACATTCATCATGGGTAAGGGAAGAATAGGGAAAGAAGTTCCGCCAAAATATTCATAAAGGGGAATTTTCAAAGAATGACTGGCAGCGTTGGCGCAGGCAATGGAAAGGGAAAGCAGGGTATTTGCACCTAGTTTTTTCTTTTCCGGGGTACCATCCAGATCTCGAAGAAGGGCATCAATATCATATAAATTAATGCCATCTTTTCCAATTAACTCCGGCGCAATGATCTCTTTTATGAGACGGACACTTTTGGATACTCCTTTCCCTTGATAGCGATTGCTATCATAATCACGTAACTCCAGAGCCTCATATTTTCCAGTGGACGCACCACTTGGGGAAATTCCGCGTCCTATACTGCCATCGGATAAGAGAACCTCTGCCTCAATGGTAGGAAAACCGCGAGAATCAAGAACTTCCCGTCCTTTTACTTCTGATATTTTTATATTCATAATAACAAATAAACTCCTTTATCTTTTCTTATGTTTAGTATCCGTCTTTTTAAAATAAAATATCCGATTCTTTACAAAATTTATAAAATATCATATCATGATAATATGAACACACAGGGTGGAGCAATTCACAGTATCTTGAAAATTAAAATACAAAATGGAATGAGGAAAAATAGAATGAAGATAATATTAGCATCCGGTTCACCAAGAAGAAGAGAAATTTTAGATCAGGTTGGAATATCATATGAAGTAAGACCCAGCCAAAAAGAAGAAATCATTACCAATACAGATCCGATAGCCGTAGTAAAGGAACTTTCTCTTATGAAAGCGTCAGACATTGCTGAAAATATGGACAATGTTGTGATTATTGGAGCCGATACGGTCGTTTCCAATCATAATAAAATCCTTGGAAAACCAAAGAATGAAGAGGATGCAAAAGACATGATTCGAAATTTATCCGGAAAAAGACATTCTGTTTTTACAGGTGTTGCTATTATAAAAAAAGAAAATGGAATAGAAACCATTCGAAATTTTGCAGTAGAAACGAAAGTTTCTGTCTCCCATATGACGGAAGAAGAAATTTGTGCTTATGTAGAAACCGGAGAACCAATGGATAAAGCAGGTGCTTATGCAGTACAGGGTAAATTTGCACCGTATATTGTTGGACTGGAAGGGGATTACTATAATGTAGTGGGATTCCCCATTGCAAGGGTATACAAAGAACTGAAAGAACTGAGGATTGCATTTTAGATAGGAGAGACAGATATGCTGGATAAAAGCAAATTTATGGAAATGCTCAAGGACTTAACGGAACTTGCAGCAATAGACGGAAACAGATTAACCCAGAAAGAAGTTCAAGAATATTTTAAAGACATGGATATAAAAGAGGAGCAATTTAACCATATTTATGCTTATTTGATAGAAAACCATGTTCATATAACGGATGGTGATACGAATTTAGATGAAATGGAAATGGCAAATGAAGAAAAAGGGAATACCCTAAAAGAAGAGGATTCTATTTTTCTCAAAATGTATTTGAAAGATTTACAAACCTTAGAAAAACTATCTAAGGAAGAGGAGGAGGTAGTTTTTCGGGAGACGAAGAATCGGATTCCGGGAGCGAAGGAACGATTAATTCATGGATGGCTGCCTAAAGTAGTTAAAATAGCAAAAAAATATAAGGACAATGGGGTTCTTCTGGAAGATTTAATTCAAGAGGGAAATATTGGATTACTTCGTGGCGTGGATATGATTCCAATGACAGAAGACGACCTGGATTTAGAGGAATACTTAAAGGAAGCCATAGAATGGGAAATATTACAAATAATAGATGAAGAAGTAGAGGAAGAGGATTTGGAAAACACCGTGATGGGGAGAACCAATCTTATTCAGGAAGCGGCAAAATATCTGGCAGAAGATTTGGGACGGGTGGCTACCGTAGGAGAACTCTCTGAATATACAAAACTTAGCGTAGAAGAAATAACGGATACCATTAAGCTGTCCTTAGATGCAGTGAAACTGGGTAAGGGAGAATAAAGAAAACACTATATGTAGTAGAAAGAATATTTTATAGTGAAAAATTCAACTATATTTTGTAGACATAAAAAATTGAATATGCTATAATCAAAAGGGCAGTGAAGTTATTTATAGGAATAAAAGAAAGGGAAAACCAGAATGAAAGTAATTAAAAGAGATGGAAGAGTTGTAGAATTTGATAGAAATAAAATTGTAGCAGCCATTCGAAAAGCAAACGTAGAAGTGGATGATTTTGAAAAACTTCCGGAAGAAAAGATAGATAATATCGTTGGGAGCATGGAAGGACTATTAAGGGAGAGTATGCTGGTAGAAGATATTCAGGACTTAATAGAACAAAAACTAATGGCAGAGGGAAAGTTTGTTCTTGCAAAAACCTACATTATTTACCGCTATACCAGGGAACTTGTGCGTAAAGCAAACACAACCGATGACTCCATAATGGGATTAATACATAATAATAATAAATATGTAATGGAAGAAAATTCAAATAAAAATGCGGTGATTGCATCAACTCAGCGTGACCTTATTGCAGGGGAAGTTTCCAAGGATTTAACAAAAAGACTTTTATTGCCGGAAAAAATATCAAAGGCCCATGAAGATGGTATCTTACACTTTCATGATGCGGATTATTTTTTACAGTCTATTTTTAATTGCTGTTTGATTAACATTGGTGATATGTTAGACAATGGTACCGTAATGAATGCAAAATTAATTGAAAGTCCAAAAAGTTTTCAGGTAGCATGTACGGTTATGACGCAGATTATTTCAGCAGTGGCAAGCAGCCAGTATGGAGGACAATCGGTTGATGTAAAGCATTTGGGAAGATATTTGCGTAAAAGCCGTGAAAAATATAGAAAACATTATACCGAAAAATACAAAGAAAGTTTATCCGAAGAACTATTGGAACAGTTCATTGAAGATCGTTTAAGAGATGAGTTGAAGTCCGGTGTACAGACCATTCAATATCAAATTAATACGTTAATGACCACGAATGGACAGTCACCTTTTGTTACTTTGTTTTTGAATTTGGAAGAAAAGGATGAATATATAGAAGAAAATGCCATGATTGTGGAAGAAATTCTTCGTCAGAGGCTAGAGGGCATAAAGAATGAAAAGGGAATATTTGTGACTCCTGCATTTCCAAAACTTGTTTATGTCTTAGATGAACATAATTGTCTAAAAGGTGGAAAGTATGATTATATAACCCGTTTAGCCGTAAAATGTTCCTCAAAGCGCATGTATCCAGATTATATTTCTGCAAAAAAGATGAGAGAAAATTATGAAGGAAATGTTTTCAGCCCAATGGGATGCCGCTCCTTTTTATCTACCTGGAAGGACGAAGATGGAAACTTCAAATTTGAAGGTCGATTTAACCAAGGAGTAGTAAGTCTTAACTTACCTCAAATTGGTATTATTGCAGACGGAGACCAGGAAAAGTTCTGGCAGTTATTAGAAGAAAGACTTTCTCTTTGCTTTGAAGCATTGATGTGCCGACATAAAGCGCTGGAGGGAACCATTTCAGATGTAAGTCCCATTCACTGGCAATATGGAGCCATTGGAAGATTAAAAAAAGGCGAAAAGATTGATAAGCTTCTACATGGAGGATATTCAACGATTTCCCTTGGCTATATTGGATTATATGAAGTTACAAAATTGATGACCGGTGAAAGCCATACACAGCCAGAAGGAATGAAATTCGCAAAGCGCCTGATGAATCGCCTGCGTACAGCAACCGATACCTGGAAAGAAGAAACGGACATAGGATTTGGATTATATGGAACACCAGCGGAGTCCCTTTGCTATCGTTTTGCAGAAATTGACAAAAAGAAATTTGGATCTATTAAGAACATTACAGACAAAGGATACTACACCAATTCGTATCATGTAGATGTTCGAGAAGAAATTGATGCCTTGGAAAAATTTGATTTTGAATCTCAGTTTCAGGTTATTTCTTCTGGCGGAGCCATTTCATATATTGAAATACCAAATATGAGAAACAACCTGAAGGCATTGGAAGAGATCGTAAAATATATTTATGATAATATTCAATATGCGGAGTTTAACACCAAGTCAGATTATTGCCATGTTTGTGGATTTGATGGTGAAATTATAATTAATGATAAATTGGAGTGGGAATGTCCACAATGTGGAAATAAGGATCATTCAAAAATGAATGTAACTCGAAGAACCTGTGGCTATTTGGGTGAAAACTTTTGGAATGTGGGAAAGACAAAAGAAATTAATGCAAGAGTAATGCACTTATAAAAATAATTTATAGAAAAAAAGGCTATTGCTTTTGCAATGGCCTTTCTTTCAGAAGAAGGGAAAATAAAAGAATGAATTATGCAGCAATAAAAAAAACAGATGTAGCAAATGGACCGGGACTTCGCGTATCTTTATTTGTAAGCGGCTGTACCCATCACTGCAGAGAATGCTTTAACAAAGAAGCCTGGGATTTTGATTATGGAGATTTATTTACGGAAGAAACGATAGAAACCATTTTAAAGAATTTGAACCATGATTATATAGCAGGACTGTCTTTGCTTGGGGGAGAACCTTTTGAACAGAAAAATCAACAAGGCCTGCTTCCATTGCTTCGCAGAGTAAAAGAAGAATTTCCTCAGAAGGATATATGGTGTTACACCGGTTATGATCTGGAAAAAGAGGTAAAAGGATACATGATGGAGGAATGGAAAGAAACAAAAGAAATGGTTTCCTATATTGATATTTTGGTAGATGGAAAATTTGAAGTGGAAAATAAGGACTTGACTTTGCGATTTAGAGGGTCTACCAACCAAAGAATTATTAAATTACAGGAGTCATTAAGAAAAAATAAAATCATATTATGGGAGGAAGTATAAGTATGCTGCATCAAAAAATAAATTTAAAAAAATTAAATGAAAAAGCAAAGATTCCAACCTATGGAAGTGATTTTGCGGCAGGTGCAGATTTGTACGCCTGTTTGGAAGAAAATATAGTAATAAAGGCCGGAGAAACCTGTTTAGTTAAAACGGGAATTGCAGTGGAGATTCCAATTGGGTATGCAGGACTAATCTACGCAAGAAGTGGACTGGCTTTGAAAAAAGGATTGGCACCTGCCAATAAGGTGGGAGTAATAGATGCAGATTATCGCGGAGAAATAATGGTTGCACTTCATAATCATTCCCAAGAAAATGCAGTAGTGGAGCAAGGAGAAAGAATTGCACAGATGGTAATTACTCCATATCTGACGGGAGAATTTTTTGAGGTGGATGAACTGGAGGATACCTTGCGTGGAGAAGGAAGATTTGGATCCACAGGAAGAAAATAAAAACAGAGGATTTAAAGCTAGGGGATGGAGGCTGAAAATGAGAAAAATATGGTACAGTATGCTATATGGTGATTTTAAAACAAAAGTTTATTTGTGGAGTATGGTTATTTTATTTATCCTGTCAATGTCCTTCTTTGGTGCAGCACTTATCACCTGGTCCTTTCCAATAGGCGTAGGGGGAGCGGTGGCACTTTGTTTGGATGTGTTAATTTATTTATCGATTTCTTTTGAGGAGCTGGTGAAAGATGGGGAAAAGCAGGCTTTAAAAAAAAGAGTAAAGAAGCAGCTGAATCAAAAAAAAGATGGGGAAGAACTTATTGAAGAAAGCGGAATGGAAGAATTAGTAAAAAAAAATAAGGAAGAGATGCAAAAGGAAGAGGACAGGGAGGAAAATAAGAAAACACATTTGGATCAATATGATGACAAAACCATAAAACAATTAATGATTCAGTATAAAGTAAAAAAAGAACATAAAAAAATTATGATAGATATAAGCCAGACTTTTCACATTAAGAATTGTCCGGCCTATATATGGAAAGAAAGAAAGGAAGTGTTTTTACTTCTGTTAGAAGAAAAACCAAGAATCATTCACATTCCAATTGAAAAAATCCGCACCATTGGATATGAAAAAATGGTAGACGCAAGACCAAGCATAGATTATGGGGAATTTAAAGAACATTGCATGATTACTAAATTGTTTTCAGAATTTCTTCCGCAATATAAAGAGGGAACCTATCGTGGAAAACCAGGGGTTTATAAAAACCTGTATCGAATGGCTCCCGATATTCAAATTACCAATACCTCCGCAAGAAATCTTTTTGACGTTTTGGGAGTGGATTTTGAAATAAAGGATGAAGTAACAAACTCGGATTTCTATAGCGCATATTATAAAATGGCATACAAAACCAATATATTGTGGAAGGATGGAGTAATTGGAACCAGTGAATATAAGGAAAAGATAAAAGAACTTTTGAATTTGGTAGCAACAGAAAAACTTTCAAAACAAATTTTTGATGAATTATTGGAACAATTAGTAAAAAACAAATTAATTACGATAGAATACGCAGCCTACTATCGGGAATTACGAAAGTAATAAGAAATAGCGTGACTTAAAACAATTAAATTGAGAACAAATAGAATATATTATTCAAAATAATCAGACAATTAATACAAATATAAAGTAATAACAGTTTGAATCAAAAATAAATCAAAATAGTATTGACAAATTCGAAAAGACCGCTTATAATAAGATTATCAAATAGAAGAGGAGATGGTTCCAATGGGTTATTTAAAAGGGTATCTTCTTAAACTTATGGTTGATTTCCAATAACGCTCTTCATATACCTATGAAGAATATCAATATAAGTGTTCAGATACCAGGTTATCTATGAATTAACATTATGAGATAGAAGAAGGTACGAAAGAACAAAAGAACAAAAGAACGAAAGAACGAAAGAACGAAAGAACGAAAGAATGAAAGAACGAAAGAACGAAAGAACGAAAGAACGAAAGAACGAAAGAACGAAAGAACGGAACTACATATTTATAATAGAAGTTTATAAAAATAAGACGAAAGGAAGGTACAGTCCACCAAAACATTAAGCGGGTAAATTAAAAAGTGAATGAGATTGAATGAAAAGTGAAATATGAATAAGGTAAAATGAAATAAAATTGCGATATATCAAGAAAGTGAAGGTATAGACCAATGTACTAAATGATAAGTGGGATTTTATAAATGTGTTTTTATAAGAAATGTATTTTATAAGAGATTTATTTTTATAAGAAATTTTATTTTATAAGAAACTTAATTTTATAAGAAATAGTATAAGAACTGTGAACAAAACATTTATCATAGATGAGTTTGAGAAAAGTTTTAGAAAAATAGATCTAGATACTATTTAAAAAGAGTTCCGAGAAAAGATATATAGAAAAGATATAAAAAAAGATATAAAAAAAGATATAAAAAAAAGATATTAAAAAAAAGATATAATAAAAAGATATAAAAAAAGGTAGTGAGCAAGAAAAGAATTAAGTTTAGAACAAACATATATATATGTAAAGAAGTACCGAAAGATTTTAAGAATACGTTCAGGAATCTTAAGTTAAAGGCTTAGATTCAAATGTAGATTAGAAATATGGATCTATAAAAGGACGAAGTAACAAAAGAGTGGAAAGTGAGGTATAGACCACCAGAATATTAAGTCTATAAAAAATGAATGATTGAAGAAATAGTTATCTAGGAGTCAAATTTATTATAAAAATAAATTTGACTCCTATTTGTTCGTCCGGCATGACCAACGCTTACAGGTAAAGGATGTCCATCACCAGATAAAATCGGAAGGAAGTAGTTATTATTTATTCAATACCAAAGGATTTTCAGTTGACAATTCTTCACCATATGCTATAGAATAAGACAAAGCAAATGATGAAAAATAAGGAGGATTACTATGTATAAGGAAGAAATAGAAGTAGCAAAAGAACAGTTTGGAAAACTCTTGGAGAAACAACTGCAGCGTGTGGAAGGAATGAAAGCGCAGGGGGATTTTGTGGACTATACGAGTTTAGATAAAATTAAAATAGGTGTTTGTGGTGGAGACGGCATTGGACCGGCGATTACAACCCAGGCACAAAGAGTATTAGAATATCTCCTTGCAAAACCGATCCAAGATGGAAAAATTGAATTCTGTACAATAGACGGATTAACCATAGAAAGAAGAGCAGCAGAGAAGAAGGCAATACCGGAGGAAGTATTGAAAGAATTAAAAGCCTGCGATGTTATTTTAAAGGGCCCTACTACCACACCAAGGAAGGGAGACCAATGGCCCAATGTAGAATCGGCAAATGTAGCAATGCGAAAAGAATTAGATCTGTTTGCAAATGTAAGACCAGTTCGAATACCGGAGCAGGAGATAGACTGGACTTTTTATCGTGAAAATACAGAAGGCGGTTATGCAGCAGGAAAAGAAGGAATACAGGTAACGCAAGATCTGGGCATTGATTTTACAATTGCAACAAGTGAAGGATGTGACCGTATTATACGTGCAGCATTTGAGTTTGCCAAAGTAAATGGAAAAACCAGGGTAACGGCAGTCACAAAAGCAAACATTATTAAAACAACAGATGGTAAGTTCTTGGATACTTTTTATCGTATTGCAAAAGAATATCCGGAAATTTCTGTGGATGATTGGTATATTGATATTATGACTGCAAAATTAGTGGATGAGAAAAGAAGAAAAGACTTTCAGGTAATGGTTCTTCCAAATCTTTATGGAGATATTCTTACAGATGAGGCAGCAGAGCTTCAAGGGGGTGTGGGAACTGCGGGAAGTGCCAATATAGGAAAAAGATATGCCATGTTTGAGGCAATTCATGGTTCTGCACCTCGTATGGTAGATGAAGGAAGAGATATTTATGCGGATCCATGCAGCGTAATTCGAGCAGGCGCAATGTTGCTTGCACATATTGGATACAAAGAAGAGGCCGATAAATTATACAAAGCGTTGGATATTTGTACCATAACGGAGAAAAAAATGGTAATGACAGGAAGAAATACCGGTGCAACCGGAGCGGAATTTGCAGATTACATTATGGAAACAATGAGTTCTCTGAATTAGAACCAGGAGGAAATAAATGGCATTCATTTCGTTTGACAAAGTAATAAAAGAATACACCATGGGTGAAGTGAAAATTCGTGCATTGGATGAGGCGGATTTTGAAATTAAAAAAGGTGAACTGGTGGTTATTGTTGGAGCTAGTGGAGCCGGTAAAACAACAGCACTAAACATCCTGGGAGGAATGGACAATGCTACAGGAGGAACGGTAACCGTAGACAATAAAGACATTACAAAACTGAAATCAAAAGAGCTGACTCGTTATAGAAGGGAAGATATAGGATTTGTGTTTCAATTTTATAACCTGGTTCAGAATTTAACGGCGCTTGAAAATGTGGAGCTGGCAACGGAAATTTGTAAAGACTCTTTAAAACCTTTGACTGTTTTAGATAAAGTAGGACTTTCAGATCGAAAAAATAACTTTCCATCCCAGCTTTCCGGTGGAGAACAGCAAAGAGTTGCAATTGCCAGAGCCATTGCAAAGAATCCGAAACTTTTACTATGTGATGAACCAACGGGAGCCCTTGACTATAACACTGGAAAACAGATTTTAAAACTACTGCAGGATACTTGCAGAAAAGAGAATATGACGGTAATTATAATAACACATAACTCGGCAATTGCTCCTATGGCGGATAAAATCATACAATTTAAAAATGGTAAAGCAGAAAAGATTACCATGAATGAAAACCCAATGGCAATCGAAGAAATTGAGTGGTAAAGAATACAATGAAATATGAAGAAATAGAAAGAAGCATTATAAAAAAGTTTCGCAAAACAATATGGCGCAAATTTACACAAGGAATTAATGATTATGATATGATTCAAGAAAATGATAAAATTGCAGTTTGCATTTCCGGTGGAAAAGATTCGATGCTCCTTGCAAAACTTTTGCAGGAAATCAAGCGTCATGGAAAAATGGAGTTCGATTTGATATTTCTTGTTATGGATCCGGGATATAATAGGGAAAACCGACAAAAGATAGAAGAAAATGCGGAAATTATGAATATTCCGGTGACAATATTTAAGTCAGAGATATTTGAAATTGTTACGGAAGTAGAAGGGTCTCCTTGCTATTTGTGTGCAAGAATGCGACGAGGACATTTATATAAGAAAGCACAGGAACTGGGATGCAATAAAATTGCTCTGGGCCATCACTTTGATGATGTAGTAGAGACGATCCTAATGGGAATGCTTTATGGAGGGCAGGTACAGACCATGATGCCAAAGCTTCACAGTACTAACTTTGAAGGAATGGAACTGATACGGCCCATGTATCTCATTCGGGAGGCTGATATTCTTGATTGGTGCCGGT
Source organism: Acetivibrio sp. (assembly GCA_036658435.1). Lineage (GTDB taxonomy): Bacteria > Bacillota > Clostridia > Lachnospirales > Lachnospiraceae > DIGJ01. The sequence goes on along the minus strand of JAVXEO010000002.1, from coordinate 714 downwards.
ATAATGAATTGCAGTTTATTCGTTGTGCTTGCAGAATGACAGAAAATATAGAAAACAAAGAAGATGGTTCCAGCAATTCAAAACGTCAGGAAATGAAAAATCTGATTAAACAATTTGAAAAAGTAAGTCCTCATATTGCAATTAATATTTTCCGAAGTGTTGAAAATGTTAATTTAAAAACCATTATTGCATATAAGGAGAATGGAAAAACACATCATTTTTTGGATGAATATAATAGAGAAAATTAAAAAGACGGTTGCAGGGGCTAATTTGTTATTGCCTATCTGCAACCGTCTTATTATGTAATAGGAAAGTGCTCCTATTACATAATAATGCTCCGCTGTGGATGCGCACTCTTTATCTTAGTTTATCGTGCAAGAATACTTACAATTTCTCCAATATAGAGATTATGATAATCTTTTGTAGAATACCATTTTTCACAAATAGAATCCATGGTGAAGTTCTCAGGGGTAAGTGGCTGTTTACACATTTTTTTACACACCATAACAGTGGAAGCCTCATCAATAAAAGGAATTTTTTCATGATAATTAACATGAAGTCTGGCATTTGTAATTTTGTCCTCATCTCTTCCGGAGACAGCACCAAGATACTTAAGAGCACTGTGATAGTCTGCATTTAGAAAAGAAATAGAAAAAGAATTTGACCGGTCAATAAGTTCACGGGTATAGCGGCTGTCACGAACTACAATATAGG
>JAVXEO010000001.1:74818-109696 GCA_036658435.1 Acetivibrio sp. | reverse complement strand
ATGCCTGATTTCTCTGATAGAAGAAAACGAAGTATCCATAAGGCACTGCAGGCCTGAGAAATAATGGTTGCCAAAGCGGCTCCCCGTACTCCCATATTCAGTCCGAAGATAAAAATAGGGTCCAATATAATGTTAATTACGGCTCCAATTAAAACCGAAAGCATAGAAACCTTTGCATGTCCCTGGCTGGAAATAAACATGTTTAATCCCATTGCAATTTGCACAAACACCGTTCCTATCAAATATACATTTAAGTACTGCATAGCATAAGAAATGGTTTCATCGCTTGCTCCAAAAGCATAAAGCAGGGGTTCTTTAAACATCATAAATAAAATTGTGAGTATTACAGAAAAGAAAAGAAGTACCGTCACTCCATTTCCTAAGATCTGTTCCGCTTTATCTCTATCTTTTCTTCCTAATTGAATGGCTGCAAGAGGGGCACCTCCGGCTCCTACAAAAGCACTGAAGGCAGTTATTAACGTTAAGATAGGGAAGCATACCCCCAGTCCTGTTAATGCACTAGCACCCACTTCCGGTATATGTCCTATGTACATGCGGTCAACGATGTTGTACAAAACATTAACAACCTGTGCTGCTACCGCAGGAAGAGCCAATGACACAATTAATTTTCCAATTGGCTGTGTTCCTAGTTTTTCTTCTTGTCTTTCCATACTCCTTACCTTTCTCTTTCCTTTTCATAGTTTTCCAGATTGTTACGCATTCTTTCTAAATAGGAGCGCATCTGCTTTTCTTCTTCTTCACTAAAACCATTAAAATTAACACGCTGCATTACTTCTATTACCTGGGTATATTTATCTTCTCTTTCCTTACACTTATCCGTTAATATGAGGCGAATTTCCCTTCTGTTTTTGGGATTATTCACCCGCATAAGATAACCCTGTCGTTCCAGACGTTCTAACATGGTCGTCAGGCTGGTATTGGCAAGATTGGTACTTTTAGAAAGTTCGCTAATGGTTATATTGTCTTTTTTCCATAGCTGATACAAAATATTAATCTGACCTTGATTAATTTCTTCTATATCTACTTCTTCATGCAAAAGTTTCTGGAGATTTCTTGCTTGCAATTGTTTAATCTGGAGAATATCAATCCCTACCGGATTTATATTTTTCATTGAAATAATCCTGCCTTTCCCAAGTATTGAACGAGTAGTATTTAATGCTACTATGTAGTATATTCCTATATAGTAGTATTGTCAACTATGGTTTTTATGTGATAGGAGCACTTTCCTATTACATAAAAAAGAGCCATCCCCGGTAGTAAAGGCAATGACTCTTTTTCTGTATTTTTATTTTAGCAGCAAAATATTCTGTGGTTCCACTGCTAAAAAATGGGGTTGTGTTTGTGTTTCACCCGGCTTTTTCATTTGCATTTTCCACCAAAGTTTTTTATTTCCAAAAATTTCAAAAATCATATTTTCTTCAAAAGGTCCTTCTACAATTTCTGCCTTCTGTACTTTAAAATAAATTCTTCCATCCGGAAGTTTTTCTTTGGCCGGTGTAAAATTATGAGCTCGAATTCCTACATAGCGAAGGGTGTCCGGTATGGTTTCCTTTATGTCAAATTCCATGTTCCAATCCAGTGCCTGAATCCTATGGTCGTTCATCTTTCTTGCCGGTGATATGTTTTTGCATCCGGTAAGACGTGCTGCCTGGTATGTTTCCGGTAATTGAAAAATTTTCTTTGTCTCATGATAAGAAATGGATTTCCCCTCTTCCATAATCAAAATGCGGTCACATAATTTATAGGCTTCGTCACGGTCATGTGTTACCAAAATGGTTGTTCCGTTAAACGTTTTTAATTGTTCCCGTAGTTCAAATTGCAGTTCTTCTTTTAAATAAGCATCCATGGCAGAAAATGGTTCATCCAATAAGAGGATTTGTGGGCTGCACACTAAAATTCTTGCTAATGCAGCTCTTTGTTGTTGTCCCCCGGACAAACCTTTTGGATATCTTTTTTCAAGACCGGTTAGATGGAATCGTTCTATTGCCTCTTCTGCCTTGTACAGGTTCTCTTGGTTTTTTACCCCCAGACCGGAGAGAATATTCTCTTTCACTGTCATATTGGGAAATAAAGCATAATTTTGAAATAAAAAACCGGTTCGTCGCTGTTGGGGGCTTTGATTTATTTTTTTTAAAGAATCAAAAAAAATAGTTTCGTCCAGTTGAATTCTTCCGTTTTGAGGATTGTCTATTCCTGCAATGGCTTTCAGGGTCATGCTTTTACCACATCCGGAAGCACCCAGTATTCCCATACAGCCCTTGGGCGCAAGAAAAGATACTTCCAGAGTAAAACCCTTTATCTTTTTTTTAATGTCTACCTGTAAGCTCATGTCTTTTCTTACCTCTTTTTTCTTTCTTTTGCAGAAAAATAGTTCATCATAAGTACCACAACAAAGGAAATTCCTACAATAACCCATACGTAAGAGTAAGCACTCTTCATATCTCCCGAAGCCACCGCAGAATAAACGGCCAAAGGAAGGGTTCTTGTTTTTCCCGCAATGTTCCCAGCAATCATGGCTGTGGCACCAAATTCTCCAAGTCCTCTTGAAAAAGCTAAAATTCCACCGGACATCACACCGGGAAATGCGTTTGGAAGCTGAATTTTCCAAAAAATCTTCCATTCCGACATTCCAAGGGTTCTGGCCGCATCTAAAATATTTTCATCCACCTGCTCAAAAGCAGCTCTTGCCGAACGGTACATTAAGGGAAAGGATATTACTACTGCAGCCAATACCGCAGCTCCCCAGGAAAATGCAATCTTTATACTAAAGTATTCGATAAAAAAATAACCAATTGGTCTTTTTACCCCAAATAAATATAATAAAAAGAAACCCGCCACCGTAGGTGGTAAAACAAGTGGCATTGTCAATATTCCATCTATGACGCTGCGTATTCCTTCTTTTTTTAAGTTTACAACCAGCTTTGCAGCCATGATTCCTAGAAAAAAGGTAATGATAATGGACAACGTAGCTGTTTTCATTGATATTAGTATGGGTGCTATATCCACAGGAAATCTCCTTACCTATTTATTTGGTGTAAAACCATATTTTTCAAATACAGCCAAGGCTTCTTCTGTCTGAAGAAACTCTACAAACTTCTGGGCTGCCTCCTTTTTTTCAGAGTTTGAAACAATCCCAATGGGATACAATACCGGTTCTGCCAGTGTGCCTTCCGGTGCTTCTGCAATTACAGCCACTTCTTCTGTAGTGGCTGCATCCGTTGCATAAACAATACCGGCATCTGCACTTCCTTCTGCTACCCAATTTAAAACTTCCGTTACGTTAGTTCCAAGACTTGACTTTTCTTCCACCGTATCCCATAAAGAAAGACTTGTCAATGCCTCTTTTGCATACTGTCCTGCAGGAACACTTTCCGGATCCCCCAGGGCTATGGTTTCTGCTTTTACAATATCCTCAAAGGTTGTTAAACCGGTCTTATTGTCTTTTTCCGCAATTAGAACAATTTTATTTTCTAATAAATTCACAATAGAATCTGCATCAATCAGGCTTTCATCCTTTAAACTTGTCATCTGCTTGCTGGCTGCTGACATAAATACATCGGCTTCCATTCCTTCTTCAATCTGCGTCTGAAGCTTTCCTGAACTGTCATAGGTACCCTCTACCATAATATTGGGGTAGAGTTTCTGAAACATTGGAATCAATTCCTCTGTATAAGAGTATTCCAAGCTGGATGCCGCCGCAACCAGTAGGGTAGTCTGTTTATTCTTTCCACAGGCCGTTAATAGTACTGAACATACCAAAATCAAACTCATTATAGTTCCTATACTTCTTTTTTTCATATCTTTTTTCTCCTTTATATTGAATTCTTTTTTATTATACAACGAATACTTTTTAAAAACAAGTCGAATGCAAAAAATATTTTGCATCCCTAATTTTTTTATTTTAGGTTTGCAAAATATTTTTCAAACTTTAGATCTACTTCTTGTTTTACTTCTTTTTGAAAGTTAAGGTATCGTGAAATTAAATCTTTTCCTTCTTCTGTAAGATAAGAACAGCCTCCGGTTGTTCCCCCCTGCTGTCGTTTTACTATTTTATGTTCCCACTGTTCCTCCATTAAGCGAATCATTTTCCATCCCTTACTATAGGAGATATTCATAAGCTGGCATGCGCTTCGTACCGACCCTGTATTTTCAATCAATTCCAATAGCTGAACGGGACCCGGACCAAAAAAGTTCTGTTCTCTTCCAATGGATAGTTTAAGCTGTGGATGCAGCATTTGTTTCTTATGAGAGTTCACCAAATCCTTGGATACTTCTGTTTTGGCAAGGTCAAACAGCGTTCCTTCATCGGCAACTTCAAACCATGCCTTCCGGTATCCATAAAATCTTATGGCTTCTGGAATTCCACCTTCTCCTTCATATTGGAGAATTTTTTCAACAACATCCCGATCCATAAATAAAGGGTGTCCTCCTTTTCCTTTGTAAGAAGGACTAATGACTACTTCTTTTGCACCGGCTGCTTTTTTTACCGTTTCTGCTGTAAACATAGGAATATCCACCGGACAAAATCCTATGCGGTCACATTGCTCTACTAAAAAAGAAAATCCAATTTTAGCGGATTGGAGCATGTCTGAACATAGATAGTTCTCATTTCGTAAGCAAATGATACCCATATGATTCATTTGTTTCTCAATCTCTTCTGCATGTTCCCCCGTTACCAGTACAATCTTGTTTATTCCCGCCTGGAGGAAAGTAGACACCACACGTTCTATAACCGTTATGGATCCCAGTGTTCGTAGCGGAAGAAATCCTTTTTCTTCTGACTGCATATTCGCAGCTATCAGTACGGCTCCTGTTACCATTTTTATCTCCTCTTCCTTCTATGATGTTACACCCTTTTTTGACGAAACAACTCATACATCATAAGTGCCGCTGCTACCGCTGCATTTAAAGACTCCAGTTTACCTTCCATTGGAATTTTAACCAGGCAGTCTGCTGCCTGTGCTGTCATATCCGTAATTCCATTTGCCTCATTTCCAATGAGAATTGCTGCTTTTTTAGCATAGGGTTCACAATCATAGTTTCGTTTTCCCAAAAGATGCGTTCCATATAGAACAATGCCTGCCTTCTTCATTTTTTCTAAGGCAGCCGAAAAATCTTCTACATAAATAAAGGGAACTCTAAAGATAGATCCCATGGTTGCGCGAACAACTTTAGGATTAAACAAATCAACGGAATCTTTGCTTAAAATTACTGCGGTAATCCCTGCCCCTTCTGCTGTACGCATCATAGTCCCCAAATTCCCAGGATCTCTTACATCCTCTAATACAAGATAAGATGCCTCTTCTTTTTCCAAAAAATCATCCAGTGAATACTTGGGCATTTTTACCTTTGCCAGAATTCCCTGTGGTGTGGCTGTGTCTGCCATTTCTTTAAATATTTTATCGGATACTACTTCATACTCCCAATTTTGCAGAAAGGTTTCTTCTCCAAAATGTAATTCATAGTAATTCTCCGAAAGAAAAATCTTGAGAATTCTCTCTCCGGCTTCTTCTACTAATTTTCTGCCTTCCACCACAAAGGTTCCTGTTTCTTTTCTATATCTTGATTTTTTTTGAAGTTTCTCAATTTCTTTAATCTGTATATTTCCGGCACTGCTAATCATAGGTTTCCTCTACTTTTCACCCTGTAAGCGGCTAAGCTGTTCATTTTCTCCAATTACAACCAAAACATCATCCTTTGAAATCACTTCTTCGGCTAATGGATTGATATTCAACTTTCCATCATTTTTTATTCCAATTACATTAATATCATATTTTTTTCGTAAATCCAATTCTTTCAGCGTATGTCCAATCCACTCTTTTTTTGTATTAATTTCCATTAGGCTATACGTAGAAGATAATTCCACTGCATCAAAAAAGTTTCCATGAATTAATTTATTGGCAATGCGAATACCGGTTTCTTTCTCCGGAAATACTACTTTATCCGCCCCTACTTTCATTAGAACTTTCGCCTGTGTCTCCGTCTGTACTTTTGCAAGCACAAAAGGAATCCCCATTTCCTTTACTAAAATAGTTCCAAGAACGCTGGCTTCCAAATGTTCTCCAATGGCGATTACAGCCCCATCAAAGTTACCGATTCCTAACGTAGATAAAGTTTCCGCATCCGTAACATCCGCCTTTACCGCATAGGTAACAATGTCTGCAATGTCATGAATTTTATCCTCATTATTGTCTACTACCAAAACTTCGCATCCACTTTCGGCCAAAGTAATGGCAACACTCTTTCCAAAACGGCCTAAGCCAAATACAACAAACTCTTTGTTTTTCATTTCAATAATCCCTCTCTTTTATCCTACCAGTATCTTTCCTTCCGGCAGGGTCCTGCTTGTAGTTTTTTTACTTCTGTTAAAAAATAATGCAAGGGTAATTGGTCCAATACGTCCAATGTACATGGTTGCAATAATAATAACCTTTCCTAAAAATGTCAAATTCGGAGTTAATGCTTTTGAAAGTCCTACGGTAGCCAGTGCAGATGCCGTTTCATATAGTATACTCAAAAATGGAGCACTTTCCGTAAGTGAAAGTAATATGGTAGATGTAATTAAAGTAGCCATACTTACCATAACAACAGCAATACTTTTTCTAATCATACTTGTTGGTATCTTTCGGTGAAAAGCCTCTGTATCCTCTTTTCCCCGAATAATGCAATAAGCGGTAATCAGCATCATGGCAATGGTAATGGTCTTCACACCACCTGCTGTACCGGAAGGGGAACCTCCAATAAACATCAATATAATGCAGATAAAGGATGTGGTATCTCTAAGACTTTCTTGTGGTACCGTCAAAAATCCTGCGGTTCTTGTGGTTACGGACTGAAACAGTGCAGCCATGATCTTCTGTCCAAAAGGCATCGTACCTATTGTATCCTGATTGGTATATTCTAATAAAAGAATAAGGAGCATACCTCCAAAAATCAAGATAAAAGTAACGGATATTACCAGTTTTGAATGAAGGGTCAGCTTTGAAAAGAATCTTCTAGGTGAAAAATTCATTTTTTTCTTATGGCGCTCTTTCATCTGAAACATAACATCCCACCATACCGGAAAACCAATACCTCCCAAAATGATAAGTGACATAATTGTAAAATTGACCAGCACATTTCCCTGATAAGGTGTCAGGCTATAGCTTCCTATTAAATCAATTCCTGCATTACACATTGCCGACACCGAAGTAAAAACGGCTTTCCAAATTCCGATTAATCCAAATTCCGGGACAAACTGAAATGCCAGAAATAGAGCCCCTGTTCCCTCTACCACTAAGGTTGCTTTTGTAATTCGTTTTGTCAGACGTACCAGACCACGCAGCGTATCCAAATTATAAGCATCCTGTATTAGCAATCGTTCCGTTAATGTGATTCTTTTTCTTAGTACCAGTAACATCGTTGTGGTAAAGGTTACTATACCAAGACCACCAAACTGAATTAGGAACAGGATAACGACCTGTCCAAAGAAGCTCCAGTGTTCAACGGTTGTTACCGTTGTAAGACCTGTAACACAAATTGATGTGGTTGCCATAAACGCAGAGTCAATTACGGGGGTCCATGTTCTTGACTGGGATGATATTGGCAAGCATAGTAATAAAGTTCCTATCATAATTGCTGCGAGAAAACCAACTGCAATAATCTGGGTTGTCGTCAGTGTTCTCTTACCTATATGAACCATTTTTTTCTTACGCCTCCTGGGTTTCGTTAGTTATTATTTTGCATATTTGCTAGTTTTGCAGCTTGATCTGCGGCAATTAAACTATCGATTACTTCAGATAAATCTCCGTCTAAAATATCTTCCAGGCGGTGGGATGTAAATTTAATTCTATGGTCAGTTACCCGTCCTTGTGGAAAGTTATAGGTACGAATCTTTTCCGAACGGTCTCCGGTTCCTACCTGACTTTTTCTGGATTCTGCTTCGGCATCGTGTGCTTTTTGCTGTTCTAGTTCAAAAAGCTTTGAGCGTAATACTTTTAGCGCTTTGTCTTTATTTTTTAGTTGTGATTTCTCATCCTGACAGGATATGACGATTCCGGTTGGAATATGGGTTAATCTGACTGCAGAGTCCGTTGTATTTACACACTGTCCTCCATTTCCGGATGCACGAAATACGTCAAATTTACAATCGTTCATGTCAAGCTGTACATCCACTTCTTCTGCCTCCGGCATAATAGCTACCGTTGCTGTAGAGGTATGAATTCGACCTCCGGACTCCGTCACCGGTATTCTCTGTACCCGATGGACTCCACTTTCATATTTTAGTTGAGAATAGGCACCACTTCCATCAATCATAAACACAACTTCTTTGAAACCGCCAATTCCATTTTCATTTAAGTTCATAGTGTCCACTTTCCAACGATGTCTTTCTGCAAAACGTGAGTACATACGGAAAAGTTCCGCTGCAAATAGTGCTGCTTCGTCTCCACCTGCACCACCTCTGATTTCAACAATAACATTTTTTTCATCATTGGGATCTTGTGGTAATAAAAGTATTTTCAGATCATTTTCAATCTGTACCAGGCTTGCTTTACATGTATTTAACTCTTCCTTTGCAAGTTCCCGCATTTCTTCGTCATTTTCTTCCTCTAAAATAGCCAGACTGTCTTCAATTCCTTCTTTTGCTGCCTTATATTCTCTATACTTATCTACAACCGGACTTAAATCCGTTTGTTCCTTCATAAGTTTACGAAATCTTTCCTGATTATTAATGCAACTTGGTTCTGAAAGTTCATTCAGAAGTTCCTCAAATCGTATTAAAATATCTTCTAACTTGTCAAACATATTCTTCCTCCCATGTTCTTAACATTTTCCACACACAATCCGGTTCAAACCGGATAAATCTTTTATCATTTCTATTTCCGTAAACTTTTCTTTTTTCAGCAAATCTTCCACGTCCTCACCTTGATTATACCCAATCTCAAAAAATAATCTACCCTCTTTTGAAAGATATTTTCTTGCCTGTTTGATAATTTCTCTATAAAAATAAAGTCCATCCGAAAAACCATCCAAGGCGATTCTTGGTTCATGCACCGATACCTCAGGCATAAGTTTTTCTATAAGCCGGCTTTCTATATAAGGTGGATTTGAGACAATCATATCATACACTCCTTTTACTTCCTGGAACAGATCGCTTTTTATCCACTGTACGGGAGCTTGGTTTTTTTTTCCATTTTCAGCTGCAACCAGAAGTGCCTTTTCTGAAATGTCTACTCCTGTTACCTGAGCCGGCTCCCCTAGTTTACTTAAACTGACCGCAATACACCCAGAGCCGGTGCACATATCCAAAACGGTCTTTCCTTTGCTATAGCATAACACCTTTTCTACCAAACATTCCGTATCCTGCCTTGGAATTAGTACATCCGGTGTAACTTTAAAGGGCAGTCCCATAAATATCTGTTCTCCTGTAATATACTGAAGAGGTATGTGTTCGCTTCTGCGCTGAATTAGGTTGAGATATTCTGTTTCTTGATTTTTATTCACTGTCTTCTTACTATTAACCCAAAAAGATACCCGATTCAGATGAAAATAATATTCCATCAGATACCAAGCATCTATTTTGGCTTCCGCGATTTCAGACTGGAAAAGCATTCTTTCCCCAGCCTGAAGTAATTGCTCCATATTCATCATGGTTCCTTTTTCTCTTCTTTAAATACAAAAAACTTGTCCAAAGCATTTAATATTTCATCCTCTTCCTCGTCTTCGGTTATCTTCGGTTTTTCACCAAAATTTACTTCCTTCTTTGTTATGTTGTTGTTTTTTTCTTCTGCTTTTTTTACCGTCTTTTTTACAACTTTTATTTTATCTTCCGTAACCGCCGTTTCTGTTTCCATCTTATCTATTTTGATATTCGAGGTTTCTTTCATTCTTTCTTCTTTTTGGTACTTTTCCCAATCAAATACTGCCTCTACGGATGCAATGGCAACCTCTATCATGGAGTCATCCGGTTCTTTGGTTGTCAATGCCTGCATCCACATGCCCGGCTTACTAAAAAGATTAACAAGGGGGGAGTTTCCCTTCCCTGCAAGACGAATAAATTCATAGGAGATTCCTGCAATGACCGGTACCAATAAAATACGATACAGCACTCTCAGCCACATATTGTCCACTCGAATAAATATAAAGAAAAGAATGGATATAAACATAACCACCAGCATAAAGCTGGTTCCACACCTTTTGTGATGTTTGGATTGTTTTTTTACATTGGAAACCGTAAGGGGCAATCCATTTTCCACACAGTTAATTGTCTTATGTTCCGCTCCATGGTACATAAATACCCGCTTAATATCTTTCACGAAGGATATTAAAACCGCATAAGCAATAAAGATAGTAATACGAATTATTCCTTCTATAACAGCAAGAATCGTCGTGTTGTCCGTCATTTTTTTAAATATTTCTGCAATAAAAAATGGCAAAATCATAAAAACTCCAACCGCAATCAAGATTGACAAACATACTGTAAATCCCATAATCACAGATTCGGCTTTACCTTTAAATATTTTTCCGAAATTTTCTTCTAATTTTGTTGGTTTCGTTTCTTCTTCTTCAAAAAAGCTTGCAGAATAAGTCAGTGTCTTCATTCCAATCACCATAGACTCCACAAACGAGACCACTCCACGAATTATGGGAAGCTTTGTAAATTTATATTTCTTTTGAATGCTTACATATTCTTCCTTCTTAACATCAATGGTTTTATCCGGTTTTCGCACTGCAATGGCATAAACATCTTGATTCTTCATCATAACGCCCTCGATCACAGCTTGTCCACCAATTCCCGATGGTTTCATGAGATACCCCCTTTTTATGTATGTGATTTTTCAATTCCAGGATAAAGAGTCTGCTTTGCAGACTCTCGCGCCAAAGCATATTCCTTAGCGCGGCGTGCGCACCCACAGCGGAGCGTTTTTATGTAATAGGAGCACTTTCCTATTACATGAAAAAATAGGTTGAGATTAAAGTAACCTCAACCTAATTTTATCTTATTTTTCTTCATTTAAACCATATCTACGATTAAACTTATCAATAGCACCACGAGCCTTGGCTGCTTTTTGCTGTCCTGTGTAGAATGAGTGGCATTTTGAACAAATTTCTACATGGATTTCCTTATTGGTAGATCCGGTTACAAATTCGTTACCACAGTTGCATGTAACCTTTGCCTGATGGTAATCTGGATGTATTCCTTGTTTCATTTTTTTCACCTCGCTAATTATTTATCGGTTCCAACCGATCGCAGCTACTTATATGTACGTTCTCCATACATGAATAGCTTTTTAATCGTATCATATTTTTATATAAAATGCAAGGGTTTTATCCCAGAATTTTTATCTTTTATCCTAGAATTTTTATCTTCTTCACGCTCTGTATAAATTCTTCATTATTTTTTGTTTTTACAAACATATCAATGATTTTTTCCAAGGCTTCTTCTGAACGCATTCCGCCAAGAGCCTTGTGAATTACATAATTTGCCTCTGATTCTTCTTGGTTTAGCAGCAAATCATCTCTTCGGGTACTGGATTTCATTAAGTCAATGGCCGGAAAAATTCTTTTTTCTGATAAGCTTCGATCTAATACCAGTTCCATGTTTCCGGTTCCTTTGAATTCTTCAAATACAACGTCATCCATACGGCTTCCGGTTTCTACCAATGCGGTTGCCAGAATGGTAAGGCTTCCCCCTTCCCGCATATTACGCGCTGCTCCAAAAAATCTTTTTGGCATATGAAGAGCTGCCGGATCAAGACCCCCTGACAAGGTTCTTCCACTTGCCTGTACCGTTAAATTGTATGCCCTTGCAAGTCTTGTTATGCTGTCTAATAAGATAATGACATCTTTTTTATGTTCCACCAGACGCCTTGCACGATCAATTACCATTTCTGATACACGCTTATGGTTTTCCGGCAGTTCATCAAAGGTGGAGTAAATAACTTCTACATTTTTACCTTCAATGGATTCCTTTATATCCGTTACTTCCTCCGGACGTTCATCAATTAGTAAAATAATTAGATTCATATTGGGATGATTCTGTGTAATCGCCTTTGCTACCTGTTTAAGCAGTGTTGTTTTTCCTGCCTTGGGAGGAGATACCAGCATTCCCCTCTGCCCTTTTCCAATTGGGGAAACTAAATCCATCATGCGCATTCCCACACTGCATCCCGGTGTTTCTAAGTGAATTCGTTCATTGGGAAAAATAGGAGTCAGGTCTTCAAATCTTTTTCTTTTTTGTGCTTCTGAAGGATGAAATCCATTGACACTTTTTACAAACAGCAACGCACTAAACTTTTCATTTTGGTTTCGAACCCTGATATTTCCCGCAACAATGTCTCCTGTTTTCAGGTTAAATCGGCGAATTTGTGCAGGTGACACATAAACATCATTTTCTCCCGGAAGATAATTGTCACAGCGTATGAAACCATAGCCATCTGGCAGTACTTCCAAAATACCTTCTTTGGTGATTCCACTGTCTAATTGCTCTATATCTACCGGAGACTGTTTTTTTGGTGCTTCATTTTTATTATCCGTTTTGGTCTCTTTTTTTTCTATCTCAAGCAAGGCTTCTACTACTTCCTGTTTGCGCATAGCCGAAATGTTTTTTAATCCCTTTTCTTTCGCTATTACTTTCAAATCAGTCAAAGATAAAGCTTCATATTGATTGTTCATGTAAACTCCCATCTGCCGCATTTGCGGCGCACAAATAAAGGAGCGTAAAATAAGTTCTTTCACACTTTCCTTTTTTCTTTAACGAAGGATTCTTTTTGCAGAATTACATAAGAATTTTTGATATGCACCATTGAAAATTTCATTAGTACTATAATTATACACGGTAGCGCATAAATTGCAATGTTTTTTTCCTTGATTTACACTTTTTATAATGTTATGATTATTCATGACTCTTACAATCAGGTAAATAAAAATAAGGAGAATGGAAAATGACAACCTCAGAAAAAGCACTCAGCCTCCATGAAAAATGGATGGGTAAGTTAAGTATCACCTCAAAATGCTCCCTAACCACAAGAGAAGATTTAGCCCTCGCCTATACTCCCGGAGTTGCAGAACCTTGTAAAGTTATTGCTGAAGATAGAGAAGCTGCCTATCAGTATACCATAAAGGCTAACACAATTTTGGTTGTTTCTGACGGAAGTGCTGTACTTGGTCTTGGTAACATTGGTCCCTATGCTGCCTTGCCGGTTATGGAAGGAAAAGCTGTTCTGTTCAAGGAATTTGGTGGTGTCAATGCCTTTCCTATCTGTTTGGACACACAAGATACGGAAGAAATCATTAAAACCATTGTAAATATAGCACCCGGCTTTGGTGGAATTAATTTGGAAGATATTGCAGCTCCCCGATGTTTTGAAATCGAAGAACGTCTTAAGTCCCTTCTTGATATTCCGGTCTTTCACGATGACCAACACGGAACTGCTATCGTTGTTCTAGCCGGTGTAATCAATGCACTGAAAGTTGTTCACAAGAAAAAAGAAGACTGTAAAGTTATTGTAAATGGTGCCGGTTCTGCAGGAATCGCCATTGCGAAACTTCTTCTTTCTTATGGTTTTATAAATGTTATTTTATGTGACCGTGAAGGTATTCTTTCTGATAAAACTTCCAATATAAACTGGATGCAAAAAGAAATGCTTCAGGTGACCAATCCTTTAAATGAAAAAGGTGGATTAAAAGATGCTTTTATTGGTGCTGATATTTTTATCGGTGTTTCTGCACCAAATATTGTATCCCAGGAAATGGTTGCTTCTATGAATACAGATTCTATTCTCTTTGCCATGGCAAATCCAGTTCCTGAAATTATGCCGGATCTTGCAAAAGCGGCAGGTGCAAAAGTAATTGGAACGGGACGCTCTGATTTTCCTAATCAGGTAAATAATGTGGTTGCCTTCCCCGGTATCTTTAAAGGAGCCTTAGAAGGACGGGCAAAACAGATTACAGAAGAAATGAAACTTGCAGCAGCGCTTGCCATCGCCGGTCTCGTTAGAGACGAAGATTTAAGTGAGGATAATATCATGCCCGAAGCCTTTGATCCTCAAGTTGCTCTTGTTGTAAGCAACGCCGTTAAATCTCATATTCATTAAAGGAGTTTTTCATGTCAGAAAGGAATTGTCGTATTTGGAATGACAAACGTTATTTTTCTTTGGACTATTATTTAAAGAAAGAATTTGGAGAAAAAGTTTATAAGCTGGCATTGGATGGTGGTATGACCTGCCCCAACCGAGATGGTAAGATTGATACACGAGGGTGTATTTTTTGTAGTGCCGGTGGTTCCGGAGATTTTGCCGGAAAATTAGCGGGGTCTGTTACACAGCAGATTGACTCCGCTATAGAAACCCTTTGTGCTGCAAAGAGAAAAAATCAAAAAGCCTTAGTTTGCAATAAATTTATTGCCTATTTTCAGTCTTATACCAATACCTATGCTTCTGTGGATTATTTGAGAAAGATTTTTACAGAAGCCCTTTCCCACCCCTCCATTGTTGCCCTTTCCATTGGGACAAGACCCGATTGTCTTTCTATTGAAGTTTTAGAACTTTTAGATGAATTGAATAAGAAAAAGCCCGTGTGGATTGAACTGGGATTGCAAACAATACAGGAAGAAACCGCCGTCTTTATTCGCAGAGGTTATCCTCTTTCTGTTTTTGATCATGCCGTAGCCCAGCTAAGGAAACGCAATATTACCATAATTGTCCATTTAATTTTGGGACTTCCAAAGGAATCCAAAGAAGATATTTTAGAATCGGTTCGTTATGTTGGAGCTCTTCCCATTCAGGGAATTAAGCTGCAACTTCTTCATGTTTTGAAAGGCACCGATTTAGAAGCCTGCCTGCCTTATATTAAGATATTGACTCTGGAAGAATACATTGATTTGGTCATATCCTGTTTAGAGCAGCTCCCCCCAGATATTGTAATCCACCGGATCACCGGCGATGGTCCAAAGAAATTATTACTGGCTCCTCTTTGGAGCGCACAAAAAAAACACGTTATGAATGAGATTAATCGTACCCTAAAAGTACGAGATAGTTGGCAAGGAAAGGAATGGTGCTCTCATGAACCCGGATTCGATGACATTATATAAATTGATTCTTCTGTTTATTTTGGATAAGGTAGATTTTCCCTTAACCAATGCTCAAGTGTCAAATTTTATTCTAGAAAAAGGATATACCAATTATTTCAATATCCAGCAGGCATTAAAAGAACTGGATTCCTCTGAGCTGATAAAAGGTGAAACCATTCGAAACAGTTCCTACTTTGTTATTACCCCTGCAGGACGTGAAACCTTAACTTTTTTTAACAAAGAAATTGGGGATGCCATTAAAACAGAAATTTTAGATTACCTGAATGAGAATAAATACAAACTTAGAGAAGAAGTTTCCACCTTATCGGAATATTATGAAGAAAAAAAAGGTGAATACATGGCGCACTGCTACGTTCAGGAATGTGGCAGCAAAATCGTGGAAGTGAGTTTAAATGTATCTTCTGAAGAAGAAGCCGTTTCTATTTGTAATCATTGGAAAGAAAAAAGTCAGCAAATATATGCCTATTTAATGCAAGAACTAATGTAACACTACAGGCAGAAAGTGAGTATCTGTAAATGCTCACTTTCTTTTCTTTTTTAAAGCTCCTGTTCTTCCTCTTCATAATAAGAAAGCATATCATCAATATATTCCCAAATTTCATCCCGTCCGGACTTGTTCAGCGCAGAAAATGGTATAATCGGGGTTCCTTCGATGCAATCTAGTTTTTTTCGAATCACAGCCTCCTGTTTTTGAAGAGCACCCCGGCTGATTTTATCGGACTTTGTTGCAATTATAATTGGATTATATCCATAATTTACGCTCCATTGGTACATATCCGCATCATGTTGTCCCGGCTCATGGCGAATGTCCACCAACAAAAATAAAATTCGAAGCTTTTTTGTGTTTTTCAAATAGGTGTCAATCATCTTTCCCCATTTTTCTTTTGTTTCCTTTCCCACCTTTGCATATCCATATCCCGGTAAGTCCACAAAGTATAAGCACTCATTGATATTATAAAAGTTGATAGTCTGAGTTTTACCCGGCTGTTGGGATGTTCTGGCATAGGACTTTCTATTCATCAGTGCATTGATTAAGGAAGATTTTCCAACGTTTGATTTTCCCGCAAAGGCCACTTCCATTTTATCGTTTTCCGGAAGTGTACTGGTGATTCCACATACTGTTTCTAAATTCACAGATTTAATATTCATTCTGCAACTCCTCCTTTACAAATGCCAGGGATATTACCTGCATCATATTTTCTACGAAAGTTACTTCTATTCCTTCTAAAATCTCGGTTTCCATTTCTAAAATATCTTTCTCATTTTTTTTAGGAACCAAAACTTGTAAAATACCGGCTTTTTTCGCAGCAATAATTTTTTCCTTCAATCCTCCAATTGGAAGCACTCTTCCCCGAAGAGTAATTTCTCCGGTCATTGCAAGATCCGCACGTACTTTTTTGTTTCGTATCGCCGATAGCATGGCCGTTGCCATGGTAATTCCTGCAGAGGGACCATCTTTTGGCACGGCTCCTTCCGGAATATGAATGTGAATGTCATTTTTTTCAAAAAAATTCTTTTTAATTCCTTGTTCTTCACTTATAGAACGGATGTAACTCATTCCGGCTCGTGCAGATTCTTTCATAACGTCACCCAGTTGTCCTGTTAATTGAATGTCTCCCTTTCCCGGCATGATATTTACTTCAATCTCCAGCGTGACTCCTCCAACGCTTGTCCATGCAAGTCCTCTTACAATTCCAATTTCGTCTTCTTTGTTTGCCTTTTGAAAAGAATAAATTTCTTTTCCTAAATAGCTTTCTACATTTTTTTCATTTATTTTAATTCCGGTCTTCTCTTTTTCAAGAATTTCTCTTGCGCTTTTACGACAAATTTCACCAAGTCTTCTCTCTAAATTACGCACTCCCGATTCCTTTGTGTAGGAATTGATTACTTTTTCCAGACCTTTCACCGTAATGGATAGCTGTTTCTTATCCAACCCATTTTTTTTCATGACTTTGGGAAGTAAATGTTCTTTTGCAATGTGGTATTTTTCATTTTCCGTGTAACTGCTTACCTCAATTACTTCCATACGGTCCAGTAAGGGTCTTGGTATTGTCTGTGTGGTATTTGCCGTTGCTATGAATAATACCTCCGATAAATCCATAGGAATTTCAACATAGTGATCCGTAAAATGCCGGTTTTGTTCTGAGTCCAGGACTTCTAAAAGAGCCGATGAGGTATCTCCTTTATAGTCACTGCTTACCTTGTCTATTTCATCCAAAAGTATCAGTGGATTTTTTACTCCTGCATTTTTTATTCCCATGGCAATCCGCCCAGGCATAGCACCTACATAAGTTCTTCTGTGTCCACGAATTTCTGCTTCATCACGAACTCCTCCAAGACAGATTCTTATATATTCCTTATCCAGTGCTTTTGCAATGCTTTTTGCAATGGAAGTTTTTCCCGTTCCGGGAGGTCCCACCAGACAGATTATCGGGCTTTCCCCTCCCCCATTTAAAACCCGTACAGCAAGAAATTCCAGTACTCTTTCTTTTACTTTTTTCAGTCCATAATGATCTTCTTCTAATATTTTTTTTGCATATTTGATATCATTATTGTCCTGACCTGCCTTATTCCATGGCAGGGAAAGTAAGGTTTCAATATATCCACGGGATACGGTACTTTCCGATGAATTGGATGCAATGTTTTTAAATCGTAGAATTTCTTTTTGAATTTTATCCATGACCTCTTTGGGAGCATCCAATTCTTTTAACTCCCTTTCAAAGGTCTCTATGTCACTTTCTGTATTCGTTTCTCCAAGTTCTTCCCGAATTACTTTCATTTGTTCACGAAGCAGATATTCTTTTTGATTTTTGTCCATCTGTTGCTTCACTTTTTCCTGAAAGTCTCTTTTGATTTTAAGAATTTCAATTTCTCTGTTTAATAATACACTAAGTGCAGTAAAACGGGGAAGCAGCTCTAATTTTTCTAATATATTCTGTTTTTGCTCTGAAGATACGGAAATATTATTAATTACTTCCTCCGTAAGCTTTTCCAGATTTTCAATTTCTTGAATTCTTTTTATTGCAGCATTGGGTATTTTTCCTATAACGGTTTCATAAATCATAACCGATTCTTTCATGGCGCGAAGCATTGCCTGCTTTTCTGTTTCTGTAATTTGATCCATACTGTGATCTTCATAAGTAGAAATTTCCCCTTTTAAAAAAGGAAGGGTTTCTAAAACATTTTCTAATACACCTCGTTGAATTCCTGTAATCATTACACGAATTATATTCTCAGGAAGCCGGACAATCTGTTTCACCATACAGATGGTTCCTACTTCATATAGATTCTCTTGTTCTGGCAGTTCCACCTCTTCATCCCGCTGCATCACCACAAATATCATCTGATCCAAAATCATTGCTTCTTCCATTGCTGCAATGGATATTTTACGATTTATATCAAAATGAAGCATCATACCCGGTAATACGGTTATGCCACGTAAGGCTATTACCGGCAACACTTTTTTATCATCCTTCATCCTTCGTTCCTCCTTAATGCTACCCTGTAACAAAAGGGTGTCTTATTAGACACCCTTTTCTATCATGCTATTTCATCATCATTTTCTTTCTTGACATTTTTTTTCCCTATTGCTTTTCTTGCTTTTTCTCCATCTACAAACAAGAGTTTTGGTTCTTCTTCTCCTGCTACACTGGCTTTTGTAATAATGCACTTTTGAATGGTTTCATCCGAAGGAATACGGTACATAGAGTTCATCATAGAAGATTCCATAATGGCACGTAAGCCTCTGGCTCCTGTTTTTCTCTCTACGGATCGTTTTGCTATTTCACGAATTGCCTCTTCCTCAAAGTCAAGCTCTACTCCATCCATTTCAAACAATTTCTTATATTGTTTTACGATGGCATTTTTAGGTTCTGTTAAGATACGAACTAGGGCTTCTTCATCCAATAGATCCAGTCCAACGCTTACCGGAACACGGCCTACAAACTCAGGAATCAAACCATATTTTACAAAATCCTGAGGAAGCACTTGTTTGAACAGTTCTCCCACATTTTCTTTATCTAATTTTGTAATTTCAGCATTAAAGCCAATGGATTTTGAGCCAATTCTTGCTTCTATAATCTTTTCAAGTCCATCAAAAGCTCCTCCGCAAATAAATAAGATATTGGTAGTATCAATCTGGATAAACTCCTGATGAGGATGTTTTCTCCCTCCCTGTGGAGGTACACTTGCAACGCATCCTTCTAATATCTTAAGCAGAGCCTGTTGAACACCTTCACCCGAAACATCTCTGGTAATGGAAGTGTTTTCTGACTTTCTTGTTATCTTATCAATTTCGTCGATGTAAATAATACCTTGTTCTGCACGCTCTACATCATAATCAGCAGCTTGAATAATCTTTAGCAAAATATTCTCAACATCTTCTCCTACATAACCGGCTTCTGTAAGTGCCGTTGCATCTGCAATTGCAAAAGGAACGTTTAAAAGCTTTGCCAGTGTCTGTGCTAGAAATGTCTTACCGGATCCGGTTGGTCCAACCATGATAATGTTGCTCTTTTGTATTTCAACATCCAAATCTTTTTCTGCCATCATACGTTTATAATGATTGTAAACCGATACGGCCAGTGTCATCTTTGCCTCATCCTGCCCAATCACATATTGATCCAGAAAATCCTTTATTTCCATAGGTTTCAATAAATTAATGCTGTTGTCATCTACCTCAATATCTTCAAATTCCTCTTCAATAATCTCCGAACAGATATCAATACATTCATCACAAATGTACACATTGGGACCTGCTATCAGCTTACGAACCTGATCCTGTGTCTTATTACAAAAGGAACATCTCAGCTGTTTTCTATCGTCTCCACGATTTGCCATACTTTTCTATTCTCCTTACCATTTCTCCTGCTTATACACGATTTGCAATGATACTGTCGATAAGTCCATATTCCTTTGCCTCTTCTGCAGTTTTCCAGTTATCTCTTTCCGTATCTGCTTTGATTACATCCAGTGGTTTTCCTGTTCTTTCACTTAAGATACTGTTTAATCGATCCTTCGTTTTCTGAATATGTTCTACCGCTATAACCATATCGGTTGCCTGCCCCTGGGTTCCACCAAGTGGCTGATGAATCATAATTTCTGCATTGGGAAGAGCAAATCTCTTTCCTTTGGCGCCTGCAGTTAGAAGAAAAGCTCCCATACTCGCTGCCATTCCAATACAAATGGTAGATACATCACATTTAATGTAATTCATGGTATCAAAAATTGCCATTCCGGCTGTTACGGAACCACCTGGGCTGTTAATATATAAACTAATATCTTTCCCCGGATCCTCTGATTCAAGAAAGAGTAATTGTGCAACTATAATGCTTGCCGTTGTTTCGTTTACTTCTTCTCCAAGGAAAATAATTCTATCTTTTAAAAGTCTGGAATAAATGTCGTAGGATCTTTCACCACGGCTGGTTTGTTCAATGACATAAGGTACTAAACTCATGTATCATCGCCTCCTATTTTTCAACTGATGCTTCAACAACTAGTTCCACTGCCTTTTGTACAGACATATCAAGAGCAATTTGCTCTCTTTCGTTTTCTCCAATTATTTCTTTTAATTTATCCGCCTCCATTTGGTACATTACAGCCATATCCGCAATTTCTTTTTCTACATCTGCTTCCTCTGCTATAATATTTTCTGCTTTTACAATGGTTTCAAGAACCAGTCTTGTTTGGATACGTTTTACTGCCTGAGGCCGCATCTGTTCCATAAATTTTTTGGAATCCATACCTGTAAATTGGAAATACTGTTCAATGGATAATCCCTGGGACTGTACTCTTTGAGCGAAATCATCTGCCATCTGTCTAACCTGGCTGTCAACCATAGGTTCCGGAATTTCCATTGTTGCGCCTTCAACAATCTTTTCTATAATGGCTTCTTCTCTTTCATTTTTCAGCTGTTTTTCTTTTTTTTCAAAAATTTTCTTTTCCACATCCGCCTTATAGTCTGCTAATGTTTCAAAGTCGGAAATGTCCTGAGCAAAATCATCATCTAATTCCGGTAATTCTTTTGCTTTAATTCCCTTGATTTTAACATGAAATACGGCTGCTTTTCCTGCAAGATCGGCTGCCTGATAATCCTCTGGGAAGGTAACCTTTACTTCTGTTTCTTCTAAAAGATTCTTTCCTACAAGCTGGTCTTCAAATGTATCAATAAAAGAATGGCTTCCTAAGGTAAGTTCATAGTCTTCCCCTTTTCCGCCTTCAAATGCTTCCCCATCTACAAATCCTTCAAAATCGATGGTTGTAATATCACCCATTTGTGCTGCTCTGTTGTCCACGGTAATGGTTCGGGAATTTTGTTCTCTTACTTTGTCCATTTCGGCTGTAATTTCATCCGGTGATACTTCTGCTATCTTTTTTTCCACTTCAATGCCCTTATAAGCACCTAAGGTAACTTCCGGTTTTACGGCTACTTCTGCTGTAAAGATAAAAGTACTTCCCTTTTCAATCTGTGTTACATCAATTTCCGGCTGGGAAACAATATCCAGTCCGCTTTCTTTTGCCGCTTTTTCATAAGCCTCAGGGATAATAAAATTAGCAGCATCTTCATAGAACATACCTACACCATACATTTTTTCAACCATGGCACGGGGTGCTTTTCCTTTACGAAATCCCTGTATATTGATTTTACCTTTTGTCTTCTGGTATGCTTTTTCAATTGCTGCTTCAAATTCCTCCGCACTCACTTCTATTGTAAGCTTTGCCATATTTTTTTCTAAATTTTCCACCTTTAAACTCACTTATGATTTCCTCCTTAAAATATATCTTTTTATAAAATAAATGTAGTCTTCATTTTCAACTCATATCAGTATACCATGAGTCCTATATTATTTCCAGACCTTTTTTAGTCATTCTTATGACACTACATGACCTCGCCTTTTTAAAACTTCAACTACATGGTTCACATGTTTTCTGCAGATTTCATCCGTAGATGCTTCTACCATAACTCGAATTACAGGCTCTGTTCCACTTTCCCGCAACAGAATTCTTCCCTCTTCTCCCAGTTCCTTTTCAATCTTTGCAACGGCTTCCACTACTTCTTCATCTTGTTTTGCAAGTGGCTTACTTGCCACTCTGACATTTTCCAGAATTTGTGGATAAATCTTAATATCCTTTGTAAGTTCTGACAGAAGGGTCTTTTTCTCAAGCATAACTTCCATCAGCATCAAAGAAGTCAATACCCCATCTCCAGTGGCTGCATATTTGCGGAAAATAATATGTCCGGATTGTTCTCCTCCCAGTATATGACCATTATTTACCATGTTCTCATATACATATTTATCTCCAACCGTAGTTTTCTCATAAGCAATACCCTTTTTATCAAAAGCCTTGTACAACCCAAGATTTGACATAATGGTAGTGACTACCGTATTGTTCTTTAGTTCCCCACGTTCTTTCAAATAGCATCCACAAATGTATAAAATCAAATCACCATCAATAATATTTCCCTTATCATCTATGGCTAAGCACCGGTCTGCATCTCCGTCATAGGCAAAACCTACGTCAAGCCCTTTTTCTTTTACAAAAGCCTGTAAAACCTCAATGTGTGTGGAGCCACTATCCCGGTTAATGTTGGTACCATCCGGTTCATTGTTGATTACATAAGTTCTTGCTCCCAAAGCATCAAAAACTCCTTTGGCTACGGCAGTTGCAGATCCATTTGCGCAGTCAAGTCCAACCTTTACATCTTTGAAGGACCGTGTTGCCAGAGACATAAGATAACCTATGTATCTGTGGCGTCCTACGGAATAATCCGTAACTTTTCCTATTTTTTCTCTTGTTGCAAAAGGAAGGTCATCCTCCGGATTATCAATATAGTTCTCTATCTTTTCTTCTATTTCTGTCTCTAATTTATGTCCACTTCCATTTAATACCTTTAATCCATTATCATAATATGGATTGTGACTGGCTGAAATCATAATTCCGCAGTCAAAGTCTTCGCTTCGGATCACATAAGAAACGCTTGGTGTTGTGGTAACATGCAGCAAATATACATCGGCTCCGCTTGCTGCCAGTCCTGACGATAAAGCGTCTTCAAACATATAGCTGGATCTTCTTGTATCCTTTCCAATCACAACTCTTGCCTTATGCTCTTTTCCATAATAATTTCCCAAAAAGCGTCCAACTTTATAAGCATGGATTACATTCAACCCAACATTTGCTTCTCCTCGAAATCCATCTGTACCAAAATATTTACCCATAAATCAAACTCCTTTTCGCTTTTTACAAAAAAGCATTTATGTTTCATAATAACATAATACTTATATAAATTCAAGACGTCAATTTTCTTGTCTTGGCCTTCACTTGATTTGTTTTTTTCTTTTTCTGTGTTTTTGGCTCCTGTTTTTCTGGTATTTCTGTTATTAGTAATGGATAATTATGTCCTTCCACTACCGGAATTTTCTTTCCGATTAATTTTTCAATGTCTTTCAAAAATGGAATTTCCTCAAACATACAAAAGCTAATTGCTTTTCCACTATGTCCGGCTCTTCCGGTACGTCCAATTCGATGCACGTAGGTCTCCGGAATATTGGGTATATCATAATTAAAAACATGAGACAAGTCATCTATATCAATTCCTCTGGCAGCAATATCCGTAGCAACCAACACTTTAATTTCACGCCCTTTAAATTTTTTTAAGGCGAGCTGTCTGGCACCTTGGGATTTATCTCCATGAATTGCCTGTGCTTTTATATTTGCCTTGGTAAGTTTTTTAACTATTTTATCCGCTCCATGCTTCGTTCTGGAAAATACAAGAGCCGAATCTATGGGTTCCTGTTTTAATAGGTCAATTAATAAAAGTAATTTATTTCCTTTGTCTACATAGTATAAGGATTGTTCTATGGTATCTACCGTAGAAGAAACCGGTGAAACCGTAATGGTAATGTACTTTTGCAGTATAGAATTTACAAGTCCCTTTACCTCCGTTGGCATGGTTGCTGAAAATAGCAAGTTTTGACGTTTTGCCGGAAGGAGTTTCATCACTTTTTTTATATCATGGACAAATCCCATATCCAGCATCCGATCCGCTTCATCCAGCACAAAAAACTCCAAATCCTTTAATTGAATAAATCCCTGTGTATGAAGGTCTAAAAAACGTCCCGGTGTTGCTACCACAACATCCACACCTTTTCTTAGATTATCCAGCTGGGGTTTCTGTGCTACTCCTCCAAAAATAGAACAACACCGCAAGTGAAGATATTTGCCATAAACAGTAAAGCTTTCTTCTATCTGTAACGCAAGTTCTCTTGTCGGTGTTAATATTAATGCTCGAATTGGTGCTTTTCCTTTTTGTGGATTTTCAAAAAGCCACTGCAAGATTGGTATTGCAAATGCAGCCGTCTTTCCTGTTCCTGTCTGCGCACATCCTAATAAATCTTTTTTTTGTAATAAATAAGGTATTGCTTCTTCTTGTATGGGTGATGGATTTTCATATCCTTCCTCTTTTAATGCTTTCAAAATAGGCTCTATTATTCCCAGTTCTTCAAATTTCATTTAGTCATTTCCTCTCTTAATTCACGCTTTATTCTATCACAACCCTGCTCTGCCGTAAAGAACGAAGTGTAAAGTGCGGTTTCAAAACAGGAAAAACATTAAAAAAGAGGAAGATTTTCCAACTTTTTCTTGAAAAATCTTCCTCTTTATTTGTTTGTCTTACATGGTGGTTTTTCCGGACATAGACTCTTCTTGTTTTTTAATCATCTGGCGAACCATTTCACCACCGATAGATCCCGTCTGTGCACTTGTTAAATCTCCATTGTATCCCTGTTTTAAAGGTACACCG
Organism: Acetivibrio sp.; assembly: GCA_036658435.1. Taxonomy (GTDB): domain Bacteria; phylum Bacillota; class Clostridia; order Lachnospirales; family Lachnospiraceae; genus DIGJ01. Next base: position 84,806 of record JAVXEO010000001.1, on the reverse strand, counting down.
ATTTCGGAAGCCACTTCCATTTTAAATCTGTCCATTGCTGCTTTTGCATGTGGAACTTCCATGTTCCCTGAGTTATTTGAATTTGTCATTTTTTCTCCCTCCGTGACATTTATCTTCGATAAGTTTCTCTGTTACTTATCTTGGTATTATTATGTTCCATTGGCAAAAAATTATTATGGTAATTTTAGGTAATTTTTTTCATATACTAAATGGAAGGACTCTACACTTTGGGAGAAATATTTTGCTGGATTTTTTTAAAAACATAAACCATGTTCTCTGGGGATTTCCTATTATAATTCTTTTATTATTCACTCATTTATACTTTACCTTTCGTCTTCATTTTGTACAAAAATATACCTTTCGAGGTATTAAACTTTCAGTCACACCGGAAAATTCTTCTGAAAAGGGGTTTTCTTCCTTTGGCGCTCTTTCTACCACACTGGCCGCAACTTTGGGAACCGGAAATATTATTGGTGTTTCTACAGCAGTAGTACTTGGGGGTCCCGGTGCCATTTTTTGGTGTTGGATAACCGGTATCTTAGGTATGGCAACTACTTATGGAGAATGTTATCTTTCTCTTCTCTTTCGAAGAAAAGGGATTAAAGGCACTTATTATGGTGGCCCTATGTATGTATTAGAACATGGCCTTCATAAAAAGGGGCTGGCCGTTCTTTATGCCTTTTGCGTTATTTGTGCCTCCTTTGGTGTGGGCTGCACCACACAATCCAATTCCATGGCAGATACTCTTTTATACTTATGGAAGATTCCTCCCCAAGTAACCGGAATTGTGGTATCTCTTTTCGTTGGATTTGTTTTAATAAAAGGTTTTTCTTCTATAGAAAAGTGGTGCATGAAATTGGTTCCTTTTATGAGTTTTTTATTTTTAGGTGCCTCTTTCCTTATATTGGTTATCAATGCCTCCTTTATTCTCCCTGGACTTCTTTTGATTATTCGCTCCGCTTTTTCTTCTTCTGCTGTTTCCGGCGGTGTTCTAGGTGGTGCTCTCCGCTATGGAATTGCAAGGGGTCTTTTTACCAATGAAGCCGGTCTTGGCTCGGCTGCCATTGCGGCTGCAGCAAGTAATACCCAGGATATTAAAAGACAGGCTCTTATATCTGCAACGGCTACTTTTTGGGATACTGTCGTCATGTGCGCGATTACCGGAATTGTCATTGTTACAAATCTTTTACGTAATCCGGTTTCCATCCAGGGACGGAATATGGGTGGACTTACCCATGCTGCTTTTGAGGTTCTTCCCTTTGGTTCGTTTTTGCTTGGAATTTGCTTACTTCTTTTTGCATTTGCCACTCTGTTAGGCTGGTCCTATTTTGGCCAGCAGGCTTTTTTATATTTGTTTCAAAAAAAGCACCTGAAAATATATCAAACCGCATATATGGTCTTTATATTCTTAGGTGCTGTGCTCTCTCTTGATTTAGTCTGGGAAATTACAGATACGTTAAATATCTTCATGGCTGTTCCAAATTTAATCTCCCTATATTGTTTACGGAAATTATTGAAATCGCCTTAATTTTTACATTCTGTTCCACCGAATTGCAAACACATAGGTTCCTTCTTTTTTGGAAATCTCCCATTCTTCTTCTAAATGATATTCACTTCTCATAATCAGGTTTCTTACTATTTTATCGTTATGGGAATACATTATAATCATTCCATTGTTTTCCAAATGTTCTTTTGCTTTATCAAAAAAGCGTCGGTATACGGAATGAATCTCTTCTTCGCTCTTTCTTCCGGTTACAGTTGGCATATTGGTAACAATTTCATCAAATAGATATTCGTGTTCAAAATCAAAAAAATCTCGATGAATATAATGAATAATCTGATGGGCTGCTTCGGTGTTTATCTTTGCCTTATCAATGGCTTCACCAAATAAATCAATTCCATACATGGTATTGGCTTTTCTGAATTTGTGTCTCTCAATCAGCATGGTTCCTGTTCCGCAAAAAGGATCTAAAATCTTTGCTTCTTCCTTTAGATAGTCCTCTGCAAGGGAGAATACCAAAGCTGCATTAACCGGTTTAATGCTCGTTGGCAGTACTTCCTTTCGATAAGAAAAGCGTTCATCTTTCAGCGTGTAAAGTTTAACCATTACATTAAACATTCCTGATTTATTCTCCACCAGCCGAAGTTCCACTTCATAGTTTGAGGTGGTATTTATTAAAGAACGATTGCTTAAGCGTTCTAGTTCTGCTGCCATTTTTTTTGTAAATGCGCTCTTCTTATCCAATAGCATTTTTGTTTTACACTCAATTCTAAAATAAAATGGAACCTCTCCTTCATGCCTTTTTTTTAAAAAATCGACCAATCCGGCCTCTACTATTTTTCTTGCTGCTTCTTCAGGATCCATGGTGCAGTTTTTCATTCCCTCTACAAGGAAAAATAGTTCTTCAAACGTGCGAACTTCCATCACTCTTTCCAAGTTGTCCGTCTTTAGCATAACGCCTGCGTTAAATGCGGTTACCTGGCTTTCTTCCCAAAGCGCCTCTATTGTTTTATTTATAAAATTACGATTTGTTAATAAAATCAGTTCGGAGGATTTATGGTATCCGTTGAAAACATGGTGTTTTGTGCCTTCCATCATAATGACAAGATTAGACAGGCCACGGATTTCTTCATTCAAATGCTTTTTATTTTCTTCGGTCACTTCTTCTTTTGACAGATTCCCAAGACGTTCTCTAAAAAAGTCTAGATATTCCCTAAAATCATATTCTTTGATTGCCGTAAGATATGCACTTTTTACAAATAAAGTTTCTTCGTTTTTATAAGCTTCCACTAAAATCTTCACAAATCTGGTATTCTCCAGCTGGCCCATTATAAGCGCTGCGTTTTTTCGAATCTTTGGATCTTCATGACACAATAGTTCTTCAAATAAGGTGTCTTCTCCACTAATCTGATACAATAGTGCTCTTTTTTGTTCCGTATCTTTTAATTCCTGCCGCAGTTTGCTTAAATTCTGTCTTACCTCGATACCTTCTTTAATTTGATTGTATGTATCCCGTATCATTTAAGACTCCTTTTCTACTTCTACTTGTACTCTCGACATATTTTGTGTATCGATCAATCCTCGATTGGTTAACCGAATATCCGGAATACTTGCTAAACCTAGCAATGCCATTGTCATAAATGGAGATTCCAATTCACAGCCAATTTCTTTCCATGCCTCTTTTAAGGATAGGATTAATTCTCCTACTTTTTTTGCCGGCTGATCACTCATAAGTCCTGCGATAGGTAATGGAATTTTTGCTAAAACCTGTCCATCTTTTATAACAATCATGCCTCCTCCACAGGCAATTAGTTCATTGGATGCTATGGACATATCTCGGTCATTGGTACCAAGCACTATAAGATTGTGAGCATCATGGGCTACGGTAGATGCCACCGCTCCCGTATGAATTCCAAAGCCTTTGACAAAACCCAGACCAATTTTTCCCGTGTTATGATGGCGTTCAAAAACAGCCGCTTTCAATATATCCTGTTCCACGTCTACACAAAATTCACTGTTTTGTACCTTTAGTTCCACAATTTTTTCTTTTGTACTTGCCTTATTCGGTTCAATTTCAATGGTTCTTACTTTTCCCATTCCCTTCTTTATTGCTTCTTTTGAAGCGTCAATTTGAAAGGTCAATGGTGAAATTTTATCTTTTATATGGATGGAAGCTGTGGTTTCCTTAGGATAATGATAAGGTTTTATTTTCCCTGTCATTTTCCCATTCTCGGCAACCACCCTTCCGTCCACCATAACTTTTGTAATATTCAGATTTTCTAAATCATCAATAAAGACAATGTCGGCACACTTAGAAGGAGAAATCGAACCCAATTCATGATCCAGCTGAAAGCACTGGGCACAATTAATCGTAACCATTTGAATGGCTGTGAGCACATCCAGTCCTTCCTCTACCCCACGCTTTACAATATGGTCTAAATGACCTTTTGAAAGCAGAGTATCTGCATGGGTATTATCCGAAACTAAAAGTGCATACCTAGAGTCGATTTCTTTCTTTGTAATGCTCTTTAGAACCTCATGTAAGTCCCGCCATGCAGAGCTTTCTCTTAACATTGCGTACATGCCATGGCGCATTTTTTCCAAAGCATCTTCCGCTCTTGATGATTCATGACAGCAGCGTACACCGGAAGCGATGTAGGCATTCAATCCATTTCCTACCTCGGTCACCGGATAATGACCGGTGACTATTTTCCCTGCCTTTAAGGTCTCTCCTATCAATTCATGTACTTTACTATCAGAGCAGTTAACCGCCGTAAAGTTCATCATTTCACCAAGTCCTACTGTACAGTCCCAACTCATGGCTTCTTTTATTTCCTCTATACCAATAAAAGAACCGGTATCTTCGAATCCCGGTACCGTAGGTACACAAGAAGATATGGTAAGCATTGCTTTCAAAGGGGTCCCCATAGCCTCTTTTATAATTTGCTTTACTCCATTAAGTCCTAAAACATTACAGATTTCATGAGGGTCCATAAACACAGCCGTCGTTCCGTGAGGTACTACCACTTTGGCATATTCTCCTGCATTTAACATCGTCCCTTCCAAATGAATGTGTCCATCCATAAAGCCTGGGGCAATATACTGTCCTTTCCCATCTATAACTTCTGTTTCTTCCCCTATGCAATGCCCTGCATCTCCAACTAAGGCAATTCTTCCTTTTTTTATGGCCACCTGCATATCCGGAAGAATTTCTCTGGAACAAACATTAATTAACTTTACATTGGTAATAACCGTATCTGCGGGTTCATACCCCATAGCAACTGCCGATAAGTTTTTGCTGGTTTCCCATAGCGGCGACTGACAAAATTTGTTAACCACTCCGATACCTCCTCTATTCTTTTTCCCCATATTTACCTCGTTTTAGTATATCAATTATTTCTTTGAAAATATAGCCTTAAAGTGAAAAATAGGCTATAATGACTGTTTTTCCTTTTCTTTCATTTTTTTGACTGCATAAACATAACTCAGTACTAAAATTACATCTGCCAGGAACCATGCCACCGGGTTTGCAAGGCAGACTCCTTCAAATCCCATCGTCTCCACAAGGGCAAAGGCAACCACCAACCGTCCAATTAGCTCACTAACTCCTGCAAACATGGCTATAAAGCTATATCCCATTCCTTGAAGGGCATTTCGCAGTACAAATAAAATTCCCAGTAATAAAAAACAATCCGAATTGTACTTTAAAAACATAATAATGTATTTCATAATTTGTACTTGGGATTCATCTATAAAGAGAAGTGCAATCTCCTTGCCTAACAGTTGTATAATTGTTATCACAATCCCACAGGAAATACAGGTCAGAAAAATACCGGAGCGAACGCCGGAGCGAATTCTTTTGTCTTCCCGGGCACCCCTATTCTGACTGCAGTAAGTTGCAACGGACATCCCTATCATTTCAAGAGCCCCACTAAATAGCATATTAATCTTAGAGCCTGCTGTCATGGCGGCTACGGCAATGGCTCCCAGAGAATTGACGGCACTCTGGATAATGATGGACCCTATTGCTGTAATGGAAAACTGAAGTGCCATAGGAATTCCGGTTCCTAAAAGATGAACCATTTTCGTAGCATCCGCCTTCTTTTCTCCTTTTTGAAATTGAAGTATTTCATATTTTTTATACATATAAATAATACAGACGAAACCGGATACTCCCTGTGAAATCACCGTAGCTAATCCCACACCAAAAGTTCCCATATGAAATTCAAGAACAAACAATAAATCAAGTCCAATGTTAAGAATAGAGGCTCCAATCAGGGCGTATAAAGGGGTCTTGCTATCTCCAATTGCCCGAAGAACCGCTGCCGCAATATTATAGAACATACTAACTACAATTCCTGCTAAAATAACAATAATATAAGCATAAGCTTCTTCCATAATTTCATCGGGGGTTTTCATTAACACTAAAATTTTTCTACAAAAAATCATGGTAAGGGGTGTTAAAACACCTGAAATAGCAAGGGTCAGATAATAGGCATTGGCTATGTAATTTCGCATTCCTTTGTAATCTTTTGCTCCGAATTTCTGGCCAAACATAATTCCAAAACCACCGCAAATTCCCATGGCAAATCCTAAAATCAGAAAATTTAAGGCACCCGTGGCTCCCACTCCTGCCAGTGCGTTTACTCCAACAAATTTTCCTACAATAATGGAATCCACCATACTATAAAACTGTTGAAATAAATTTCCCAAAAGCAAAGGAATAAAAAAGCGAAAAATCAGGGGAAGTGGTTTCCCCGTTGTCATATCTTTTACCATTACCCATTCTCCTATTCTTGTTTCAGCATCTTTTCAATTGGAAACGAAAATAATAAACCGGCCATTTTATTCACTACACTTGTAGAAAGTAAAAAACAGATTCCAATGGAAAGGAAAAGAAGCATTACTGCCCCTGACTTTGTATTAAAAAAAGTATACCAATTGGTACAATTTAAAATCGTCTTGAAGCAGAGACCATGAACCATATAGATTCCCATGGTACGGCTTCCCATATACGTGTAAAAATGTTTCTTTTTTGGCATCCACAAAATCAAAGTACAAATAATTCCTATTGCTGCTAAATATAAAATACCTCGGTCTATCCATCCGTTTACCAGGTGCATTCTTTGATAAGAAGAATCACATTTTACTAAACGAAGATCCATACCTGAATACAGAAATTTCATGCTTATGCCTACACATAGAAAAAACACTATGGCTGCTATTTTAGTTCCGGTCCGATCTGCTTTTTTCATAAATTTTTCTTTGTCAAACCGGTATCCCAATACAAAATAAGGGAAAAATACCAGAATTCTGGATAAAGAGAAATTTTTTCCAATTTCAGGAAGTATTCCTGCCAGAAGTCCTGCCAAAAATGCAAAAAACAGCAATCCCTTCAGTTGTGAAAGATGTCCGATGCTGCATCTCCATACAAAAAGTGCCAGCAAAAACCACATTGAAAAAACCGGTTTTATAATTGAAAAAGAGGGATCCGTTCCCCATAAAAAGGTTCCAAATAAATAGAAAACAACCTGCATAATACCATAAGGAATTAAAAGTCGTTTTACCAATTTCCAAAAATCATTTTTTTTGGAAAAATAACCGGAGATGAATACAAATGCCGGCATATGAAAGGTGAAAATCAGTTTACGGAAATATTCCATAATTGGAATTTCTTTTGCAAGGGGTTCCATAAAGTGTGTTACCACCACAAGTAAAATTAAAATGGCTCTAAAATTATCAAACTGTATATCTCTTTCCTTCATCTTGTTAAAATGTTCTCTCCTATTCTTTTTATCCTTTTTTTAATCTCTCCAATTCCGGTTTCACTAATAGAAAAAATACCAGAATAGAGCATAAAGTTCCGATTATATCCGAAATTGGCTCGGTATAAAATACATTAAAAATACCAAATATCTTTGGAAGTAAAAATACTCCGGCAAAAAATAATGCCTTTCGAAGCATGGAAAGCGTAATCGAATATTTAGCCAGTCCCATTCCCGTAAGTCCATCAATAATCATATACTGTATTCCCAGAGGAATAACCCCGATGGTATAACGCCTTATAATCCATACTGTTTGTTCAATATACAGGGGATTTCCTGTAAAGATCCGTGCAAAATACTGAGGTATGGTTTGCGCAAACAAAAACATGGTTCCGGTAAATAAAAGACATAAAAGCGAAATCCACTTAAAGGCTTTTTTGATGCGGTCCGGACGGGAGGCTCCATAATTAAATCCCAAAATAGTCTGGGTTCCTCCTGTAATTCCACCAAGCGGCATGGTAATCATCAGCATAAAGCTTTGTACAATGGTTGTACAGGTTAGTAACATTTCTGTTTGGTTTCCTCCATACTTTGAAATAACAGAGTTTAATGAAATAATTAAAATATTATCAAATGCGATGATTAAAAAGGGAGTCATTCCAAGCAATCCAATCTTTCCCATCACCTTTAGGGAGTAGCCATGAAAAGTAATGCCTATAGGAATCTTTTTCCCAAATAAGAAACATAAGACTACCATGCAAGAAATTGCCTGGGATATTATGGTGGCATAGGCCGCTCCTTTTACTCCCATATCAAACGCAAAAATGAAAATAGGATCCAAAACAATATTGAGTACCGCTCCAATCAGTACACTCTTCATTCCAACTTTGGCAAATCCCTGGCAAATAATAAACTGGTTCATTCCAATGGCAAGCAGTGCAAAAACCGTTCCCAATAGATAAATGCTCATATACTCATCTGCATAGGAAAAAATCCCCTCACTTGCTCCAAAGTTTATTAAAAGCCAGTCTTTCACTAAAAAAGCAGCGATGGTCAAAAAAATGGAAAGAACCGAAAGTAGTAAAAAACTGTTTGCCAGTACTTTCTTTGCCATCTTCTCATCTTTTCTTCCCAGACTAATACTTAAAAGAGGAGCTCCACCAATCCCTACCAAAAAAGCAAACGAGGAAATTAAGGTTACAATGGGTCCACAAATTCCAACACCCGCCAAAGCTTTTTCTCCAATTTCCGGAATGTTTCCAATATACATCCGGTCTACAATACTATAAAACACGCTAACAAATTGTGCAAGCATGGAAGGGATTGCCAATCGAAAAACCAGTGTTTTTACATCCTCTGAATCTAAATTATTTTCCAGTCTCATTTTTTTCTTTCATTATGCTCCTTATTTTTTTCATAAAAAGAGGAAAATAGCGTCATCTTTACTATTTCCCCCCATATCTATTCCGGATATACCAATTTTTCCTCTGTGATATCCATAAGTGTTTCTTCTAAATATCTCTTTGCCTGCCATTTTGCCATTGGAAGATTCATATCCAGATAGTTTCCACAGTCTCTTGGAAAGGCACCCGGAATTTCCTGCTCAAAATCACAGATAAAAGTAAAAAGCCGGGTAATTAATTCTACGATATCTTTTGATTCATAATTACCTGCCAGCAATAAATAAAATCCGGTTCGGCATCCCATTGGTCCAAAATATATGGTCTTATCTTTATATTCGTTATCATTTCGTAAGTACGTAGCGGCCAAATGCTCTATGGTATGAATTTCTGCCGTATTCATAACCGGTTCTTTGTTGGGTCGTGTCATGCGAAGATCAAAGGTTGTGATTACCTCTTTCCCAATTGTATCCTTCCTGGATACATAAATTCCCGGAAGTAAATTCAAATGATTCACGGTAAAACTTGCAATTTTATTCATTCGTATTCACCTGCCATTTCCATTATTAATTTTACGGAACGTTCAATTGCCAGTGCTTCAAATACCGGATAATCCATATGGGCACTATCATCTGCTTTATCTGAAATGGCACGAATAATGACAAAAGGAATTTGATTCAAATACGCCGTATGAGCTATTGCAGCACCTTCCATTTCCGTACAGCATCCATTGAATTTTTTTAAAATCCAGTCTTTTTTTTCTTTATTTGATACAAACTGGTCTCCACTTACAACACGCCCAATAAAGGTTTTCACCTCAGAATTTACTTTTTCACAGCATTCCTTAGCCAGGGAAAGTAGATTCTTATCTGCTTCAAAGGAAAGTACCTCCATTCTTGGAACCTGCCCAAGAGGATATCCAAAAGAAGTCGCATCCATATCATGATATAGAACATCACTGGACAAAACCAGATCACCAATGTTGATTTCATTTTTCAAGGATCCGGCTATTCCTGTATTAATCAGCCCACTGACTTTAAAGTCATCTGCAAGAATCTGAGCACATACCGCTGCATTTACTTTACCAATTCCACTTTTTACAATAACAACTTCTTTTCCTTTTAATTTTCCCTGGAAAAATTCCATAGATGCTTTCTTCATTACATGGACATCTACCATTTTTTCTTTGAGCTTTGCTACTTCTTCATCCATTGCTCCAATAATTCCCAGCATAAGCAAATCCTCTCTTTCTTCTATTCCTGTTTCATTACAGTTATACCACAGAATGCTGGTTTCTACAATGTCTAAGCTTCTCTTTTTTT
>JAVXEO010000001.1:2677-74718 GCA_036658435.1 Acetivibrio sp. | reverse complement strand
TTTTTTGTTAATCCAAAGTATACTGATTCACCAGCTTATTTAATTCTCCAACAATATGATCCATTTTAATAATCTGTTCCGATACTCCTGCCAATTCTCTGGATTGTTTTACCGTAGACTCCGAAACTTCCTTAGAAGATGCCGCAGACTGCTGGGATATTGCCGATATGTTTTCTACCAGGTTTAACAGCGCATTTTTTGCTTCCGATACATAGGCAATGCTTTCTGTAATTACTTTGGAGTTACTGTCAACTTCCTTTGTGGAGTTGCTTAATTTGCAAAATATTTCTTTTGTTCCTGTTAGTGCCTCATTGGTTTCTGCAATTGCCAGTTTGGTAGATGTCATTTTGGTATTGGTGGATTCCACAATCAAAATAATTTCTTTGATAATTTCTGCAATACTCTTTGTTTCTTTTGCAGACAATTCTGCAAGTTTTCTAACTTCTTCTGCTACAACTGCAAAGCCCTTTCCTTGCTCTCCCGCTCTTGCTGCCTCAATGGAAGCATTCAATGCAAGTAAATTGGTTTGTGTTGAAATTCCTCCTATGGTATTTACAATAAGGTTGATTGACTTTGATTTTTCCTGCAAATTTTCAATCTTGCCTTCTACCTCATTTAAGGCATTTATGCTTTCATGAAAATGTACTTCCAGGTTATCTAATGTTTTCATTCCATTTTTATTAATTTCTCCCATAGCACCAATATTACTGTTTACACCTTCCATGCTTCGAATCATGGTTTCCAAAGAATTGGATAATTCATTTGTATTTTCAAATACCTGGCTATTATCCTCTGCCAAAACATAGGTTCCCTGAGATATTTCTTCCGTGGCATTAGAAATTTCATTACTGGAGTTGGTCACTACTTCTATAGAATTTCGAATGGTTGCTGAAGAATCTTTTATTATGTTGGAAGTTTTCTTTACATTGGTAAGCATATGTTTCAAATCTAGTGTCATGCCATTGAACGCCTTAATGAGAACACCAATCTCTCCTCCCTGCTTTCCCTTTACCTCCACATTTAAACTTCCTTCTGCTATCTTTTTCGCTGCCGCTGCCATATGTACAATAGGACGTAAAATTTGTTGGATCATTATAATCATAATGGCTGCTAAAACAATCAAAATCGTTGCGCTGCTGGCAATTCCCAAACTCATGCTGCTTTTCAATTCTTTCGTTAAACTTGTTGTTTTATCTGACAAAACTTGTACATTTTCAAAATAAGGTGCCTTTTGTATGGTTAATCTTAACCCATAAGAAACCCGGTCTTGCTTTTTTACCGGATAATAAATGGAACTTGTTTTTTCTCCTGTAATAATGCTTTCTTTCGCTTCTTGAAATACTTGTGTGAATTGTGGATCTTTTGTAATACTTCCTTCGGCATATTCTGCTGCTTTTTCAGTTTCACCAATTGCAATTAATACCGTATTATTACTGTCTACTAAAACAAGAGATTCAAAGCCCTCCGTTCCCTGGCTATAGCTGATTACAGACTGCTTGATACTATCTGAATTCAAAGCTGCTTCAATGGCACCTTGCCCATCTCTTCGGGGAATTGCTGTATATTTATAAATGCTTCCACTTTCTTCTGAAATCTTCAAATCGGACGGAAGTACCAAATCCGGATGAGTCAAAAGCTGTTTATAGCCATCCCAGATGTCATACAAATTAAGGGTTAATGACTTTGGGTCCGTAGAAAGAATAAAGTTTCCCGTTCTATCGCAAAGCAGCATATCCGTCATCTCTGTCTGAACCGCCATTTTTCTTAATTCCTTATCTGTCAACTTTGGATTTCTATCATAGACTTCCTGGAAATAATAAGCTGCATTTAGCATGCTGGCATCGATTGCCGTTTCCAAAGATATAATATATTCCGCTGTCTCCGCTGACAAATCCGATAGTGTATACTGAATGTCCTTTTCGGATTTTTCTGAAAAGGAAGTCACTGTTTCCTCTAATCCTTCCGTTACCTTTGATTGCTGCTGTTTGTTCTGACCCACTAAGCAGCCCACCATACTTCCAATTGCAATAATAATAATAAGTGCTAATTTTTTCCCCACAGACATACTCGTTCTCCTTTATATGCAAAAATTTTTTTACCTAAAAAATATTGTATCACTCTAATTAAATTTTTGCAACGTGGAATGCAATGAAAAATTGTATTTTCTATATGCTATATGCCGGTTTTTTATTATTTTGGATACGATCTTATGCAAATTGACTATGATACAGTTCTGCATAGAAGCCCTTCTGTTTTAGTAATTCTTCATGGCTGCCTTTTTCAATTATTTTCCCATCTTTCATAACCAATATTATATGAGCCTCCCGAATGGTAGATAGGCGGTGCGCCACTACAAAACTAGTTCTTCCCTTCATTAATTTATCAAAACTATGTTGAATCTGGATTTCCGTTCTTGTATCAATAGAAGAAGTTGCCTCATCTAAAATGAGCATGGGAGGCAGACAAAGCATTACTCTGGTTATACAAAGCAATTGTTTTTGCCCCTGTGATAAGTTTCCTCCTTCTTCGGATAGGAACGTATCATACCCCTTTGAAAGTCGTTTGATAAAACTATGTGCATGGGTGGCTTTTGCTGCCTCTATCACCTCTTCCTTTGTTGCCTCCGGTTTTCCTAAGGTTATATTTTCCCAGACAGTTCCCTCTTTTATCCAGGTATCCTGCAGCACCATACCAAAGTTTTTACGTAATGCTCCCCTGGTTATTTCCTGGATTGGAATGTTGTCTACCTGAATACAGCCCGAACTTACATCATAAAATCGCATTAAAAGATTGATTACCGTTGTTTTTCCACATCCGGTTGGTCCCACAATCGCCACTCTCTGTCCCTGTTTTACTTCTAAATCGAGATTTTCGATAAAGGCTTTATTTTCTGTATAGGAAAATCCAACATTTTTTAGATTCAGATCTCCTTTTGCTTTCAACTCCTGTAATGCCCCCACTGCCTCTTTGGGTTGGGGTTCTTCATCAATTAAATCAAAAATGCGTTCTGCACATACCAGCGCATTTTGAAGTTCCGCAACCACACCGGAGATTTCATTGAATGGTTTGGTATACTGATTGGCATATGCAAGAAAACAAGATAACTGACCCACACTAATTCTTCCCCGGATAACCAAAAAAGCTCCGGTCACTCCCACTCCGGCATAAACCAATGCATTGATAAAGCGGGTAGTAGGATTGGTAATTGAAGAAAAAAAAGTGGCTTTTAAACTATGCGTTTCCAAACGCTCATTGATTGCATCAAAGGTCTTCAACGCTTCCTTTTCATAAGAAAATGCCGTAACCACCTTTTGATTTCCTACCATTTCATCAATATAAGAGGTTAGTTCTCCTCTTGTTTCTGACTGCAGCCGAAACATGGAATACGCTTTTTTTGCAATAAATCCAGCTGCAAATAGGGATAGGGGCGTGATTACTACCACAACCAGCGTAATCCCCGGATTTACGGATAACATAAAGCCCAAGGTTCCCACAATTGTTAATACCCCTGTGAAAAGTTGGGTAAAACCCATTAAGAGTCCATCTGCAAATTGGTCTGCATCCGTAATAATCCGGCTCACTATTTCCCCTTTTCCGTGGGCATCCAAATATTTCAAAGGCAAAATTTCCAATTGATCAAATGCTTTTTTTCGAATATCTAAAATAACATGGTAGGTAATATAATTACTGCAGGTATTCATCATCCATTGGCAAATTGCAGTAATAATTACCATTTCTGCAATTTTATAAAGTAAAGGCGTGATTTTTGCAAAATGAACGGCTTCTTTTCCAAGAATACAGTCCACCCCTTTCCCCGTGAGAATAGGGATATACAATGTTGTAAATACCGTTATACCCGCTAATGAAATCGTTAACAATATCAAAAGCCAGTATTTTTTTAAATAATTTCCTATTTTTTTTATGGTATGTTTTTTTATACTATACTTTTTCAAATTATTTTTTTTCATAAGGGCTCTTTTCTAGGATTTCATTGATTTTCCGGAATTTGGGAATTGTAAATCTCCCGATACGTGTTGTTTGTTTTTAAAAGAAATTCATGGGTTCCGATTCCCTCTAGTTGTCCATCTTCCAATACTAAAATTTGATCTGCATATTGAATGGAAGCAATTCTCTGGGAAACAATAAAGATTGTTTTTTCCTCTTTCCATTTTTTTAATGCACCACGGAATTTCCCTTCGGTTAAGAAATCAAGTGCAGAGGTGCTATCATCTAAAATCAGAATTTTCGAATTTTTAATAAGAGCTCTTGCTATGGTAAGTCTTTGTTTCTGTCCTCCGGAAAAATTCTTTCCATCCTGTAAAACTTCTTCTTCCAGCCCTTTTTCTTTTTTTTCCACAAATTCCTTTGCCTGGGCTATCTCTAAAGCCTTCATCATTTCTTCTTTTCCTGCATCCTGCTTTCCCCATAATAAGTTGCTTTTTATAGTTCCTCGAAATAAGCTTGCCTTTTGTGGAACGATTGCAATTTCTGACCGTAGAGACGAAAGGGAATAGGTTTCAATTTCTTTTCCAAAAATATGAATTTTTCCGGAATCGACATCATAAAAGCGGGCGATTAAATTCACCAATGTTGTTTTCCCCGAACCGGTTCCACCAATGATTCCAATCACCTGCCCTTTTTTTACATGAAAGCTGATATCTTCAATTGCGGTTTCTCCTCCCCCTGGATAAGAAAAAGAGACCTTATCAAACACAACACTTTCCTCTGTATCCGGCTCCACCTTTTGATTTCCTTTGTCCTCCATGGAGGATTTCATTTCAAATACCGATTCCACACGATTTCCACAGGCAATTGCTTTAGTTACTGTAATAATTAAATTGGCAAGTTTAATCAGTTCAACCAGAATCTGTGACATATAGTTTATCAATGCAATGACCTGTCCCTGGGTTAGAACCCCCAGATTCACGCGAATGGCTCCTGTCCAAATCAAGGCAATCAAGCCTCCATTTACGATAACATAGGTTATTGGATTCATTAAAGCAGAAATTCGTCCCACAAAAATTTGAAATTTCAACAATTCTTTGTTTTCTTTATCAAAATCAGCTTTTTCCTTTTCTTCCATATTAAATGCACGTATTACACGGACACCGGAAAGATTTTCCCGGGTAATTCCCAATACACCCTCCAGTTTTTTTTGTACTTTCTTATACAGGGGAATACTAATCATCATGATGCCAAACACCACCAGGGAAAGTAGTGGAATTATAATTACAAAAACAAGCGCTGCCTTTGGATCAATTGTAAAGGCCATTATCATAGCGCCAAAGACGATGAAGGGGGAACGTAAAAATAGTCTTAGCACTAAATTCACTCCGGACTGCACCTGATTAATATCACTGGTTATCCGTGTAATCATAGTTGAGCTGCCCATCTCATCTATTTCCTGGTAGGAAAACTGCTGCATATGGGAAAATAAGCCATGACGGAGCTTCGTTGCAAAGCCAACGGCTGCCTTCGCTGAATAGTATTGGGCGGTAAGGGAGCAGACCAAACCTATCACACCCAGTAAAACTAAGATCAAACCCATTTTCACTATAATTTCTTTATTTTTCTCTGTAATTCCCACGTCGATAATATATGCCATAACCAAGGGTACCAGTAATTCAAAAGAGGCTTCCAGCATTTTAAATAAGGGTGCCAATATGGTTTCTTTTTTATAATCCTTTAAATAGCGTAATAATTTTTTCATTTTTCCTCCTATTTCTGCTATTTATTTTCCATTATTTTTATTATAGTGCACCCTTCTTTTAAGTTCAATGCATTTCACATGCTTTTTTTACCATCTCATTTACTATTTTGGGATCTGCTTTTCCTTTCATTGCTTTCATTGTCTGCCCCACAATAAATCCCATTGCCTTTGTTTTCCCTCCTTGATAATCCAAAAGAGATTGCGGATTTGCTGCAAGAATCTGTGCAATCACTTCTTCTAATTCCTCTGGATTATTTACTATTTTCAAATTTTTTTCCTGAACATACGCCTCCGGTTCTATATCCTCCATAAAAATTCTTTCAAAAATTTCTTTTCCAATTTCGGCACTAATGGATTTATTTTCCACCATTTGTATTAATTTTGCCAGATTTTTGGGGGAAACTTTCATTTCCTCCTCCTCCATTTCTTTCTCTTTTAACAGTCGCAATCCTTCTCCCATAAGCCAGTTGGATACTTTTTTTTCATTTCCACAAATGGCTGTCGTTTCTTCAAAAATTTCTGCCAATTTTCTGGAACCGGTTAATATAGAAATATCGTACTCCGGAAGGTCATATTCCTTTTGATACCGCTTTTGTTTTTCCTCTTGAAGCTCCGGCAGCTCTGCCTTTATCTGCTGCAGCCACGCCTCTTCCATCCATAAAGGGGGTAAGTCCGGTTCCGGAAAATAACGATAGTCCTGTGCGTCCTCCTTGGAACGCATAACATAAGATTCTCCCTTATTGTCATCCCAGCGACGTGTTTCTTGAATTACTCTGTTTCCCTTCTCCAAACAAGTTATCTGGCGTTCCCTTTCTGTTTTGATGGCTCTTGTAATGGCCTTAAAAGAGTTTAAGTTTTTCATCTCAGTTCGCGTTCCCAATCTTTTACTTCCCCGTTCACAAACAGACAAATTTACATCCACTCTCATAGAGCCTTCCTGCAGCTTACCATCGGAAGCCCCTAAATACCGAAGGATGGATCGAAGTTTTTCAAGATAAGCAAGGACTTCCTCTGATGAACTTAAATCCGGTTCAGACACCACTTCAATTAAAGGGACACCGGAACGATTATAATCAATCAGGGAATACTCCTCTTTTTCGTCATGCAGCAATTTTCCTGCGTCCTCTTCCATATGAATTTCATGAATTCCTATCCTTTTTTCCCCATCCGATGTTTTTATTTCTATTTTCCCATTTTTGCAAATTGGAAGGTATCGCTGGGATATCTGATAGTTTTGTGGATTATCCGGATAAAAATAATTTTTTCGGTCAAATTTACTGCATCTTGTAATTTCACAATTCACTGCAAGTCCCACCGCCACCACATATTCTACAACCTTTTTATTTAAAACAGGAAGAGAACCCGGCATTCCTGTGCAGACCGGACAAATATGTGTATTGGGTTCCCCTCCAAATTCCGTACTGCACCCACAGAAAATCTTTGTTTTTGTTGCCAGCTCCACATGAACTTCCAGTCCAATTACGGTTTCATATTGTTTCATTCCTCTTTCTCCTTCCTTATTTCTTCATAAGTATAGGCTGCCTGAATTATATCTTTTTCTCTAAAACGATTTCCAATTATCTGCATTCCAATGGGGAGTCCCTCTTTATCCAAGCCACATGGAAGGCTGATTGCAGGCAATCCGGCTAGGTTTGCAATCAGGGTATTTCTATCTCCAGAGTACATTTTTTCCGGACTGTCCAGGCTTTCTCCAAGCTTTGGTGCCGTCGTTAACGTAGCCGGATTTAACACCATATCGTAATGTTCAAAAACTTTATCCCATTCTTTTTCAATCTGCATTTTCATCTTCCATGCTTTTTGATAATAAGCTTCATAATATTCGGCACTCAATACAAAGGTTCCCAACAGTATTCTTTTTTTTGTTTCCCATCCAAATCCTTCCGATCGGCTCTTTTTATACAGATCCGAAAGATTTTCATATTCTTTCGTTCGATATCCATATTTCACCCCATCAAAACGTGCCAGATTGGAGCTGGCCTCTGCCGATGCAAGAATATAGTAAACCGGAACGGCATATTCTATAAGGGGAAAATCAAACCACTCTATATGGGCCCCCTTCTTTTTCAAGTCTTCTGCCGCCCTCAAAATTGCTTCTTTTACTTCCTTGTTTACTTCTTCTCCAAAGCATTCTTTGGGCAAACCGATTTTAAAGCCATCTACCCCCTTCTTTTGTTCTTCCCTAAACTTATAATCCTTTCTTTTAACGCTGGTACTGTCCTTTTCATCATAAGAAGCAATGACCTCCAAAACGGCAGCGCAGTCTGCAGTATTTTTCCCAATGGGACCAATTTGATCAAAGGAGGATGCATAGGCAATCAGTCCATAACGAGACACGGTCCCATAGGTTGGTTTCAAACCGGTCACTCCACAGTAGGCGCTTGGCTGACGGATAGATCCGCCGGTATCTGAGCCCAGTGTAAAAAAAGCTTCCTTTGCGGCTACCGCTGCACAGGAACCACCGGAAGAACCTCCCGGTACACAGTCTTCTTTCCATGGATTCTTTGTTGGCCAAAAATAAGAGGTCTCGGTTGTATTCCCCATTGCAAATTCATCCATATTGGTCTTTCCTATTAAAATGCAGCCTGCTTTTTCAAGATTAAGAACCGCCTCTGCACTATAAGAAGGAATAAACGATTCCAGCATATGGGAACTGCAGGTAGTACGTAATCCCCTGGTACACAAATTATCCTTCACCCCAAAGGGAACTCCTGCTAAAGGTCCTTTCAGCAAACCTTTTTCGATCTTTTTCTGAATCCTTTCAGCGGATTTTATTGCACCCTCTTTATCCACCGTCACATAACAATGGAGCGTTTCTTCTTTTTTTTCTATTTGACTGAGAACCGCTTTGACCGCTTCTATGGAGGTAGTCTCTCCTTTTTTTATTTTATTTGCCAGTTCTGTTGCACTATAATTTAAAATATTTTTCATCCTATAAGTAAACTCCTTCCTTATCAAAATGGTACCCTTGTTCCTTTCTATATTGTTTTAGGTACCTTAAAGCATCCATTTTTTTGTTCCGGTGCATTAAAAAGCAGAGATTCTTTTTGATTTTTATTTGTTATTACATCCTCTCGCAGCACATTTGACTCCGAGCTCATTTTCTCCATAGGCTCTTCTTTTATAGATACATCCCTCAATTTTTCCATAAAAACCAGCATATCTTCCATCTCTTTTTTTGCCTGTTTTTTTTCTTCTGGTGTCAGGTTTAGTTTTGCCAGCTTCCCTATATGCTCTATTGTTTCTTCTTCCACTTTTATTGTCATAAGCTCTCCTTCCTTCCTATTACATTAAAAAGTCCCAAAGTAGATTACCTCTCCTTCAGGACCAATTTATAGCTTTACCTTTTTTACTTTTTAATGAAATAGGTTTGTAAAAAAATCAGAAAAAAATTCAAATAAGGAATTCAGAAATTGTTCTACTTTATCCAAAAATCCCTGGGTATCCATATTGCTGATTTTATCATAGAGCTTTTCTGCCTGGTCTTTCAAGGCTTCTTTATCAATATCCAGAGTGGATATTTTTTCCATTAAACTTGTCACCCTCGCGACCTGATCTTCCGATAATTCTATTCCCATCTGTTTGGCAGCCTCACCAACTGCCTGCCCAATTTCCTCTGGATCCTTTAAGTCTCCTTCTATAATCTCCTGTTTTACCATTGCCATCAATTGTTCTACTTTTTCGGAATCTCCAATATCCTCTGCCAGGTTTCCGGTAACAACCAGTTCATTCACTGCCGTATCCATTGTTTCTTCCGTAATCTCTTTCCCTGTCATAACGGAATACGCCTGCATGGCCCCCACTAAAGCCGCCGTTCCTGTAATTTCAAATGGTCCGGCTGCTACTACTTTTGCATTTTCAATTCCTGCCGTGATTAAAGCATTGCAATACATTCCCTGGGTACAATATGTAATATTATGGGTATCTACTGTAATGCCATAGCCATCTTCCTTTTTTACTACTAATACAGAAGACAGGGCACGGCTTCCAATAATAGAAGCATCCACATATTCCCCCAGATACTTCTTTTCTTCTTCGTTTGTTACTTCAATAACATCAAAGTTCTTCACATCTTCTTCCGTTATATCCATAAGTTTCAGTACGGTCGCTCTTTCACTCTCTTTTAAATCTGCTCCCAGTGAAAGATAAGGTACATATCCTTCCTGTCCTGTTACACCATCTGCTTTCACAATGGCAGGCACGGAAGTCATTAGTGTCACTGCCAACATAAACAAGGCTCCCCATGTTTTTATCTTTTTTTTCATTTTATCTTTTATCCTTTCCCGTTAAAATAGCCATAGATTCTATCACAAAAAGAATCTATGGCTATCATATCATAGTTTTTCTAAAAATCAATTAACTTTTTATTAAATTGGCTCTTCCATATAATGAATTTTCTTTTCATATAAGTATTTAAAAAATACAATGCTTAAGAAAACCGAAACGATTTCTGCCAGTGGAATTGACCACCAGATTGCAGAAATACCGAATTTCATCGCCAAGATATAAGCCGCCGGTAAAATCACAAAAAGCTGCCGTGCAACGGACACCACTAAACTTAATATTCCATTTCCAAAGGATTGAAATACAGAGCTTAAATTAATGCAAAATCCCGCAAATACAAAACTAATGGATATTATTTTTAATGCAGGAACACCAATTTGAAGCATCTCCGGGGTTGCTTTGAACATACCTAATAACATAGGCGAAGCAAACTGGAACAGCAAAAATCCTGCTGCCATAATTCCTCCGGAAATAAATAAACTTAGTTTTACCGTATCCATAATTCTCTTTTTATTCTTTGCTCCATAGTTGTAAGCAATAATTGGAATCATTCCACTGTTTAGTCCAAATACCGGCATAAAAATAAAACTATTTAGTTTAAAGTAAATGCCAAATACAGAAACCGCTACTTCCGAAAATAATAATAAAATTTTATTAAATCCATATACCATAACGGAACCAATGGACTGCATAATAATGGAAGGGATTCCTACTACATAGATTCCCCAGATTACGCTTCTCTCTGGTCGAAACCCCCGCACCTTAATTTTAATTTCATGATTTCGCTTTGCATTATACAAAATTCCAAGGAACATAGAGACAATTTGCCCAATTACCGTTGCAATAGCTGCTCCGGCAACTCCCATTTCCGGAACTCCAAACAATCCAAAAATAAAAATAGGATCTAAGATAATGTTGACAATTGCTCCGGCTCCCTGAGTCAGCATACTGTAAAATGTATTTCCGGTTGCCTGAAGTAACTTTTCTAATGTCAAAGTAAAAAATAATCCAAAGGACATGGTGGAAATGATGGTTAAATATTGTACCCCGCTTTCAATAATGGCCAGGTTATTCGTCTGTGCCTGAAAAAAGGCCCTGGTTCCAAAAATTCCAAAAAGGGCCAGTACAATATAATTGCATAGAGCCAAAAACAACCCATTGCCGGCTGCCTTGTTTGCTTCCTCGTATTTTTTTTCACCGAGATTTCTTGATAATAGGGCATTGATTCCTACTCCGGTTCCTACCCCCAGTGCAATCATAAAGTTTTGTACCGGAAATGCAAGGGAAACCGCCGTCATTGCATCTGCACTATAGCGTGCAACAAAAATACTATCTACTACATTATATAGTGCCTGTACCAGCATTGAAATCATAATTGGTAGTGACATGGTGACCAGCAATTTTGGTACCGGGGTTGTCCCCATTTTATTTTCTTTTTTTCGTTCTATTTCTTCCATATAATAGACCTTTCTTTCTTCAAAATCTTCACAATCATAAATCATAGCACACATTTTCCTTAAAAGATATAGAAGATTCTTAGTATTTTTGATGAAATACCTGAATCGTTAAATATAAAATAGATTTTTGTCTTTTTTTATGGTACACTTGATATCATAAGAAAGCACTTCCACTTTTTTTGTTGAAGTGAAAAATGCAAGGAGGATTTTCTCTATGAAAAGAAGCAAAGTAGCGGCAATCTTATTACTTGTTTTGTGTTTGTTTTATTTTTCCGACGTTGTTGTTTCTGCTACAGCTTCTCCACCGGCAAAGGTAGAACTATCCTTGAATGAACTTGAATATATTCAAAGTAAAAAAGTACTAAAAGTCTCCTTGCTATCGGATAGTATGCCCTTTTCTTATTCAGAAAAAGACCGGGGTTACCAAGGACTTCCTGTTATGATTTTAAATCGTTTTTCCGAAATAACGGGGATTACACTAGAATATGTTCCGGCCAAAGATTACAATCAGTCTCTAGACCAGCTGAAAGCCGGAGATGTGGATTGCATGGGAATGTTGACAAACTATTCTCATCATAAGAAGTATAATTATGATACTTCTATGTTGAAGATTGTACCATATCTTACCACACAGGTTGTTTTGATTCAACATAAGAATACGGATTTAAGTGAGCTTTCCCTTATCACAATGGCAGATATTAAGGGGCGTCTTCCCCTCACCTCGGATTTGAATGTATCTTCTATATATTATGCAAGTCCAAGGGAATGCTTAAATGCAGTTCGCTGTGGGCAGTCGGATGTAACCATCGGTGACAGCTTTACCGCCGCCGCTTTGATGCAGGAATATAAAGCAAAAGATTTGATTTCGATTCCTGCAGACGTGATGATGAACTTTGGTTTTGGTTTCCCGCCGGAAACGGACAGCCGTCTTCTTTCAGCCTTGCAAAAAACAATAGATAGTTTTTCAAAAGCAGATATTACCCGTAGTTTAATTCAAGGCAGTGATTATAAATCCGATAGTTTTATGAAATTTATTTATCGCTACCCCTTTGAAATTATTTGTTTTGGATTCTCCATTATGTTTGTTATTGTTCTGGTTCTCCTTACTTACACCAAAGTTAATGTTCGGCAGCACCAGTCCCTTCAGGGCTATGAAGAAAGTTACCGTTTATTATCCGATACCTTTGGTGAGGCAGGAATGGAATATGATTATATGAATGATGTATTGACTATTTTTGGAAAAAACTCCAGTCTTGATATTGATGAAAAAGTGGCGGATTTTAAGGAAAATTTGCAAAATAAATCCATACGTATTTCTTTAACAACGGAACAGTTTTCCAAAATTATCAGCGATGGAGCCGAAAACAAGTCCTTTTCCACCGAATTTCAGTGCGGTGTTAAGTCCGGTGAATGGGTTTGGTATCGATTGATTTATACCGTTATCTGTACTACAGAATCTCATCGTCGCCCTATTCGTCTAGTAGGTTGTCTTGCCAATATTAATGAAGAACATGCTGAAAAGGATCGATTGTTAAATCTGAGTTCAAAAGATCCCCTTACGGGTCTTTTAAATCGCAAAACTGCGGAGGATTCCATTCGTTCCCTGTTAAAAGAAGATTCTCATGTTCAAGATGGGATACTTTTTATTCTGGACATTGACTATTTTAAGAAGTTCAATGATCAAAAGGGACATTTGTGTGGCGATGATGTGCTGCGTTCCTTAGGTCAAAGTCTGGGTGAAGTTCTTACAACCGAAGATATTTTATGTCGTTGGGGTGGAGATGAATTTTTATTTTTTTTAACAGCAAGCAGCCATTCCGCTCAGGATTTTTCCATAAAGCTCCAACAGTTATGCGGAAAAATGAGTGCCTACCGATATAGAAATTCTGCCTGTCCTGTCACACTTAGCATTGGAGGAGCTAGATCTTATTCTGGCTGCACCTTTGATCTTCTGTTTCAACAGGCAGATGATGCGCTTTATTTTGCAAAAAATAACGGTAAAAATCAATTTAAACTCTATCAACCATCAAAAGAGGAAGACTAATGCCGCATAATTTATTTAAAAAATCAGAAATTGGATCCGGCCTTTATGAATACGCATTTGTACCTGTTCCGCAAAATCAACGAAAAAAAAGTATCGGCTTATTTTATATACTAGCCGGTTACACCAGTGCACTTTCCTGTCTGGTTATTGGTTCCAAAGTTGGTGCTGCCCTGCCTTTTTGGCAAGCCATTGGTGCCTGTTTTTTAGGTGATTTTATTTTGATTATAATTGGAACGGGAATGGGGATTCTTTCAGCACGAACCGGATGGTCCACTACTTTTTTAGTGCAAAAAATTCTAGGAAAGTCCGTCTCTATCATTTTTTCTCTTCTGATTATTATCTGCAGTATATTTTGGATTGGAATCAACGGAAATCTTTTTGCCACTATGCTGATCTCCGTTTTTTCTTCATGGCCAATTCCCACTGCACTTACTTCTCTGCTTATTATTGCTATATGGGCTTTTTCTGCAACTTATGGTTGGAATGGTCTGGAACTTTCAAGTAGATTTGTTGTTCCCTGTTCTTTGCTTTTACTCTTTTATTCTATGTTTCAGTTATTTTTCAAAATGAAGGGAGCGTCTTTTTTATTTGAAGCACCTATCAGTTTACCCATGACATTTTCAGCTGCTTCCACTGCCATTATTGGAAATTATGTGTTTGGCTGTATTATAACCCCTGATACCTGCAGATTTGCTAAATCTCCTAAAAAAGTTATCTTTGTCTGCCCTTATGCTTATCTGGTTGGTCTCTTCCTTTTTAATGTTTGTGGCGTTATTGTTACCAAAGCCGGAGGGTTCAGTGATTTTATCCGCTCAACCGCTGCTCTTGGATTAGTGGTTCCTATGTTGCTTTGTTCCATATTTTGTCTGGCTACCACCCAGAATATCAATGCTTATGGCGGTAGTTTAGCACTGCAAAATATTTTTCAGGGAACTTCTCTCGAAGGAAATGTCTCTCATAAAGTTACTGTTTTTTTAATCGCAGGTTTTGCAGCCGCTCTTTCCGTTTCCGGTATTGGCAGCTATCTCATTCCTGTGGTTTCTTCTTTCGCTATTTTTATGGTACCTTTCCCCGGAATGCTCCTAAGCGAATTCTTATTCTTTCGTCACGAAAAAGGGGCAAGAAAGGCTCAATGGAGTACTACGATTATATGGATTCTAGGTAGTCTTTCCGGCTTTATTTTCCTCCATATGGGATTTCCAATTGCCCCATTTTGGGAAATGCTATTTTCCGGTGCCGCTTA
Organism: Acetivibrio sp.; assembly: GCA_036658435.1. Taxonomy (GTDB): domain Bacteria; phylum Bacillota; class Clostridia; order Lachnospirales; family Lachnospiraceae; genus DIGJ01. The sequence continues at coordinate 59,962 of JAVXEO010000001.1, read as the reverse complement.
TTTTATCTTTTATAAATATTTTCATAGGTGAATAAAAGATGTCATAACTTATAGGTTTTAATATTTTCTACCCGTTAAACGTAATATTATTTCCAAGCATTTGATGATATCTCAAATTCATTGCATATGTTTTTAATTATAATATTTGTCTCTTCCAAATAACTTATACATTCTTGAATATACTTTTTTGTAAATTTCTTAGCTTTGTCCTCTGACCATTCTTTAAAGCTATTTATAATACCCTCTTCATTGATCTGGCTATTTTTTTTTATAATAAATAATACGGTTGCAACTCCTTCCAATTTTTTGTCAGAAGATATTTCATTCACATACATTGTAGCTTTTTTAATCGCTGGGTTTAGTTTAACTAATTTTTCTTCCGTTTTCCTACTAACAATAACTTTATATATTTGTTCGTAAGTATCCCTTGAATTGCTCAAATTATAATAATCTTGATATTCCTTTAATTTTTTTGATATAATTTCTATAGGATAAGAATAAGGACCAAATTTCCATTTATCAAACTTAAAATATTCTTCTTCCATAAAATAATTAATAAAATACCCAGTTTTTTGTAATCTTATAGCCGTACGTTTATTTAAACTCATTCCAATTTGCAGCACCACAAGTCCAGAAACACTAATATCAGGAGCATTTTTAGGTTTAACTTCGTATGATTGAGAGGGCTCAAAGATTAAAATATTATAATCTTTTTCTATGTCGTTCAACTTTTCCACTATTAAATCTTTAACAACATTCCATTCTAAACCACCATTACCACAACCTAACGGAGGTATTGCAATGGTTTTTAGATTATTATTCTTTATAAATAGTTTAAGTTTCTCCAAACCCTTTTCGATATAATCAATCTTAGATTTTTCTCTCCACTTATCTTTAGTTGGAAAATTTACAACCCAAATTTCATCTTCTTTGTAGTAATGAATCGCTCCAATATGAAGCATTCCAGATTTACAAGCTTTAACATAATCAAGGTTATTTTGGGGAAATCGCATTTTAAATTGGTAAGCAATACCTTTTCCCATAAATCCTTCACAATTTACTGTATTAACGAGGCAATCTGCACCAGATTCAAAAATATTTCCTGTAACAAATTTTATCATGGCTGCCTCCTTTCTATGTATAATTACTTCACAAACCAAATATCACTTACATTAATATATGGCGGCGGAAAATCAATACTATTATCATTTAAAATTCTTATTACTTTTTCTTTTACCTGTTCAGATGCTACAAACATACATGTAAATGCGTCAATAGCAATTCTTTTTTCAGTTAAACATTCAGCCATTTTAACATGCTTTGCATAGTCATCTTCACGGTTTATTTCTATCATGGTATCCCAATCAATTAAATTAAAACCGTTATCATAATCATAAATCTTACACTCTTGTAATGTTAAAGGATGTTTTGGCAATATTCTAAATTCATTTTTTCTTGCTGTTTTTCTGTTAATGCATAAGTAGATCATATCCTGACCACGATGAGTATTTTTAACAACCACATCAAAAGCAGAATACGGATGGAAATGAAATGGTGTATATTTATCCAACCCAAGCTCTTGTCTCTTTGTGATAATTTCTGCATTTGCTACATCATCAAACCTTATTTTCCGCTCAATAATTGTTTTTCTTGGTAGCATTCCATATTTTATTATAGAATCCAAATTATTTAATTCTGTTAAATGATATAATAATTTTCCTGTTTTCGCTATTTCAATACCCATTTTATTCCTCCCTACACATTACATTATCTTCTAAACTTATCCTCTTCATATATTTAGAATGAACTTTCTCTAAATAAATTTGTTGTTTTCCTTACATGCTACAATTTACTTCTTAATAAGCAAATTTATTATTCTATTTTATCATATTGTTTTCATAAATAATAGTAGATATTCTCCACTATTATGTTTAATCCAAACTTGTGTTTTTCGTGTAACAGAAAAAATCCCACCACTCATATTCTACAAGTGATGGGATTCTATTACCGAAGGTTCTACCGAAGCATCCAAACATCAACGTCTTTCCTTTGACAATGTCTTAAATACATTCCGCATTGCTTCCTATATTCTTTTGCCTGTTCAAAATTTAGTTTAATCGAAACAGGTAACATTCATTACTAAACCGTCGTTTTCCTACTTTTGGTTTAACGCTGCCTGTGCTGCTGCTAACTTAGCAATAGGTACACGGAACGGAGAACAGGAAACATAGTTAAGTCCTATTTTGTGACAGAATTCTACGGAAGATGGATCTCCACCATGTTCTCCACAAATACCTAACTTAATGTTTGGTCTGGTAGCACGTCCTTTTTCAACTGCCATTTTAACTAACTGGCCAACACCGGTCTGGTCAAGTCTTGCAAATGGATCGGATTCGAAAATCTTTGCTTTGTAGTAAGAATCTAAGAACTTACCGGCATCATCACGAGAAAATCCGAAGGTCATCTGTGTTAAATCGTTGGTTCCAAAGGAGAAGAATTCAGCTTCTTCTGCAATTGCATCTGCGGTTAATGCAGCACGAGGAATCTCAATCATAGTTCCAATATGATATTCAATATCGGAATTCATTTCCTTCTTTACTAATTCTGCAGTTTCAACAACAATATCTTTTACAAATTTAAGTTCTTTCTTTTCGCCAACCAATGGAATCATGATTTCAGGAACGATATCATATCCTTTTTCGTTCTTAACTTCAATTGCAGCTTCCATTACCGCTCTTGTTTGCATTCTTGCAATTTCCGGATAGGTTACAGCAAGACGGCATCCACGATGTCCCATCATAGGATTGAACTCATGTAAATCATCACATTTTGCTTTTACATCTTCTATGGTAAGTCCCATATCTTTTGCTAAAGCAGCAATGTCTTCTTCATCCGTAGGAACAAATTCATGAAGAGGTGGATCTAAGTAACGTACGGTCATTGGTTTTCCTTCCAATACTTCATACATTGCCTTGAAATCACCTTTTTGATAAGGTATTAACTGATTAAGGGCTTCTTCTCTTGCTTCTACAGAATCTGAAAGAATCATTCTGCGAATCTTAGGAATTCTCTCTGCATCAAAGAACATATGCTCTGTACGGCAAAGACCAATACCTTCTGCACCTAATTCCACTGCTTTTTTTGTATCGGCAGGAGTGTCTGCATTGGTACGAACGCTTAATGTTCTAAACTGGTCAGCCCATTCCATCATTCTTCCAAAGTTTCCACTTACCGATGCTTCTACGGTCTTAATATCACCTAAGTAAATCTTACCTGTAGAGCCGTCTAATGAGATATAATCTCCTTCGACAATCTTGTGTCCTCCAAGTTCAAAGAATTTTGCTTCTTCATTGATTCGGATTTCACCACAACCGGATACACAAGCGGTACCCATGCCACGAGCAACTACGGCTGCATGAGAAGTCATACCACCGCGAACGGTTAAGATACCCCGTGCTGCATGCATACCTTCAATATCTTCCGGAGAGGTCTCAAGACGAGCAAGAATAACTCTTTCTCCTCTTTCCCCAGCTGCTTTTGCATCATCTGCAGTAAAGTATACTTTACCTGCTGCTGCACCAGGAGATGCCGGAAGAGCAGTTCCAATCACTTCTCCTTCTTTTAAGGAAGTAACATCAAAGGTTGGATGAAGTAACTGATCTAAAGATTTTGCTTCAATTCTTAAAATTGCTTCTTCTGGAGTAATCTTTCCTTCATCTACTAAATCGCAGGCAATCTGAAGAGCAGCGGGAGCCGTTCTCTTACCATTACGAGTCTGTAAGAAGTATAATTTACCTTCCTGAATCGTGAATTCCATATCCTGCATATCTCTATAGTGATTCTCAAGCTTTGTAGCGATTTCCATGAATTCTTTAAAACATTCTGGTAAATCCTGCTCTAGTTTAGTAATTGGCTGTGGAGTACGGATACCTGCAACAACGTCTTCACCCTGTGCATTGATTAAGTACTCACCATAAATACCTTTTGCTCCCGTAGATGGGTTACGTGTAAATGCAACACCGGTTCCTGAGTTGTCACCCATGTTACCAAATACCATAGACTGTACATTTACTGCGGTTCCCCAGTCGCCCGGAATATCATTCATACGTCTGTAAACGATGGCACGAGGGTTGTCCCATGAACGGAATACCGCTTTTACTGCTTCCATTAACTGTGTCTTTGGATCCTGAGGGAATTCTTCTCCCATTTTTTCTTTATAAATAGCTTTATATTTAGCAATTACTTCTTTTAAGTCTTCTGCTGTCATTTCTGTGTCAATTTTGTAGCCTTTTGATGCTTTCAATTCATCTAAGATACTTTCGAAAAATGTTTTGCTCATTTCCATAACAACATCTGAGAACATCTGAATGAATCTTCTGTATGAATCATATGCAAATCTTGGATTTCCTGTCTTCTTAGCAAATCCTTCTACTGCAATGTCATTAAGACCAAGATTAAGAATCGTATCCATCATACCAGGCATGGAAGCTCTTGCTCCGGAACGTACAGAAACCAATAATGGATCCTCTGTATCTCCAAATTTCTTTCCCTGAAGTGTTTCTAATTTTGCCAATGCATCAAATATCTGTCCTTGAATTTCATCGGTAATGGTTTTGCCACTTGTATAGTAATCGATACAAGCTTCTGTGGTTACAGTGAAGCCCTGAGGAATTGGTAAATCTAAATTAGTCATTTCTGCTAAGTTAGCACCTTTTCCGCCAAGTAGGTTCTTCATATCTGCTCTTCCTTCTTTAAACAAATATACCCATTTTGCCATTTTAATATTTCCTCCTAATAATGATTCCTTATTTTAACTGTATTCGAAAAATGCTTGAACACAGTCGCTCTGTCATATTGTAGCATATTTTCAATTATAAGAAAAGTCCTTTTACAAAACATTTTCTTTTAAAAATTTCAATTTCTATTAAAATTTCATTTTCTTTTAAAATTCAAATTTCTTTTAAAATTTAAGTTTCTATTAAAATTTAAGTTTCTATTAAAATTCAAGTTTCTATTAAAATTCAAATTTCTTTTCAAAGTAAGTTTTAAGGTCCTCAATTTTAATTCTTTCTTGTTCCATGGTATCCCGATCACGAACCGTTACTGCCTGATCCTGGTCTGATTCAAAATCATAAGTAATGCAGAAAGGTGTTCCAATCTCGTCTTGTCTTCTATAGCGCTTTCCAATATTTCCTCTATCATCGAATTCGCAGTTGTAGGTTTTACTTAGCTCTGTAAATACCTTTTCTGCTCCTTCATTTAGCTTTTTAGACAATGGAAATACACCGATTTTAATTGGTGCCAATGCCGGATGGAAATGAAGTACGGTACGAATATCCCCACCTTCCAGTTCCTCTTCATCGTAAGCTCCGCAAAGGAAAGCCAGGGTTACGCGATCTGCTCCTAAAGATGGTTCTACTACATAAGGGATGTATCGTTCTTTTTTCTCATCATCAAAATAGTCCATTGGCTCTTTGGAAACATTTTGATGCTGCGTCAAATCATAATCTGTTCGATCTGCAATTCCCCATAACTCACCCCAGCCAAATGGAAATAAAAATTCAATGTCACTGGTAGCCTTACTGTAAAAAGATAGTTCGGCTGCATCATGATCACGGACACGCATTTCCTCTTCTTTCATGCCTAAATTCTTTAGCCAGTTAATGCAAAATTCTTTCCAATAGGCAAACCACTCTAAATCTGTATCCGGCTCACAGAAAAATTCCAATTCCATCTGTTCAAATTCTCTGGTACGGAATGTAAAGTTACCTGGTGTAATTTCATTTCGGAAAGATTTACCCACCTGACCGATACCAAATGGAATTTTCTTTCTTGATGTTCTCTGTACATTTTTAAAGTTTACAAAAATTCCTTGTGCCGTTTCCGGTCTTAAATAAACGGTGTTTTTGGCATCCTCGGTTACTCCCTGAAAGGTCTTAAACATAAGATTGAACTGACGAATCTCTGTAAAATTATGTTTTTGGCAGCTTGGACAAACGATATTTTTTTCTTCAATGTACGCTGCCATCTCTTCATTTGACCAAGAGTCTACACTGCCTTCTATTACAATTCCATTTTCCTGCATGTAATCTTCAATAATTTTATCGGCTCGAAACCGCTCGTGGCATTCCTTGCAGTCCATTAATGGATCTGAAAAACTTCCTAAATGTCCGGATGCAACCCACGTCTGTGGGTTCATCAAAATCGCACAGTCAACCCCCACATTGTAGGGATTCTCCTGAATGAATTTTTTCCACCATGCTTTTTTTACATTATTTTTTAATTCAACTCCAAGATTTCCATAATCCCATGTATTGGCAAGTCCTCCATAAATTTCCGAACCCGGATAAACGAATCCTCTGGCTTTTGCTAATGCAACGATTTTTTCCATTGTTTTTTCCATGTTTTTACCCTCTCTTATCTTATTTAAATATAATAACTGAAGTATCTGCAGCCGGTGTATGTACAGACTCTTCGTTCAAACATTCACCATTGGAGTAATATTTCACTTTTCCATCTACAATTACATCATATTCCTCTTCTATAAAAAGTACTTTGTACTTCTTACTGTCTGTTTCTGCTAAAATCTCATCTACTGTTTTTTCTTCACCTTTTGGAGTTTTTAGAATATCAGGAAGTATAGATTTAGCTTCTTCCAGGGATAAATATTCCCCTTTGGTTTCATTTAATTCTTTATAATTTTTCATTTGATCATAAACAAATACTGCACTGGCTCTTTTGTTTTCCACAAAAAAAGAAGACATCTTTACCGCATTTTTTCCTGCAGTTTTATTGTATTCCGTAATTACTTCTTCTAAATAATCTTTTAGTTCCGTTTCATCATAGTAAGACTTATCAAAAGATTCTACCATACCCATCTGTATATTTCCAGCCTTATTAACCGACAAGGTCATATTTTCTAAGTTTTTTGCATCTAAATTGGTACTGCCTGACTTGCATCCCATAAGCAGACAAGAACTTAGAATTCCCATCCCCATCAGAAGCGTTCCTTTTTTCATCTGTATACTCCTATTTGCCCTTTACGTACTTTGTTTCCTATCCATTTCTTATTTATTCTAACCTCTTGGCAAACTATTTTCAACATTCATTTTCCAAAAATTCAAGAGAATTAAAAGAATGTCCTACATAGATAGCTAAATATTGGTTAGAAAGCAGGCGTAATTTTTCAAGAACTTCCTGATTTACATGAAAGGTATATAACTTTTCAATTTGGGTTGCAATGATAAATTGAAGCGTGTATACCGTTGCCTCATCAAGGTCTATCGTATCCGTTTCTTTCCGCTTACAGTCTTTGCATACAAGTCCACCTTCCCTCACACTTAGAAGGGTTCCGGCTTCCTTTTTTCCGCATTTTACACATTCAAATACCTGAAGTGCTTCTCCATTTAAAGCCATAATCTTAAACTCAAATATGTAACGGATCAGCGTAAAAGGTATTGTCTTCTTAGATAATGCCCGCAGAGACTGATAAAGCAGCTTTAGAATTTTTGTACTGTTTTCATTTTCTCTTGAAAGATAATCTGCAAACTCACAAAAATAAAGTCCATAGCAAACGGCATTAAAATCAAACCGCAGATCCTCAAAATAATTGCTGATTTCTGCCCCTACTAAAGTATATGCGGTTTTTCCCTGATAAACCTGAAATCGTCCAAAAGTAAAAGGCTGGCTGCAAGCAAGCAGGGCGCAGTTTGGTCTTCTTGCACCCTTTGCAAAAGCAGTTATTTTACCATGTTCCTTCGTTAAAAGCACCAGCCTTTTATCATATTCCCCCACCGGTGTGGCGGAAAGTACCATTCCCATAATACTTTCCTGATTCATCATTTACTTCACCTTCTTCGTCTACTTCTGACGGTCCTTTTTCACTTGCGCAGGCATATAATAAATAAGCATCTATGCTTCCTGTTTGTTCAAATACATTCCAATGTTCCACATTTTTCATAAAAGTGTACCCCCTGAATATTTTCAAATCCTCTACTCTTAGGGTTTCCACTAAAGCACTCCCTATACGATTTTCTCTACAATTCTTTTTTGTTATATCCATAATTCTTCATTAAAAAGTCGCTGTCTCTCCAGTCTTTTTTTACCTTTACCCACAGCTGCAGATTTACTTTTGTGTCCAAGAGATTCTCAATTTCTTTTCTGGCATCGGTTCCAATTGCCTTTAACATAGCTCCTTGTTTTCCAATAATAATGCCTTTGTGAGAATCCCGTTCGCATACAATGGTTGCTTCAATATCGATTATATGTCCATGTCTTCTTGTCTTCATGGATTCAATTGCCACTGCAATTCCATGAGGAATTTCATCATCTAAACGGCGCAGCGCTTTCTCCCGGATTAGTTCGGAAACAATCTGTCTCTCCGGCTGGTCCGTTACCGTATCTTCATCATAGAACTGGGGACCTTCTTTTAAATATTTAAAAATAGAGTCTACCAATGTATCTGTATTTTCCCCCTTCAGTGCCGATACCGGAATAATTTCCGCAAAATTACAAATGTCTTTATATTTATCGATAAAAGTTAGTATTTCTTCTTTTTTTACCATGTCTATTTTATTAATAACCAAAATAACCGGCGTTTTAAGATGGGACAATTGTTCTGCAATGTGCATTTCTCCCGCTCCAATAAACGTAGTCGGCTCCACAAGCCATAAAATAACATCCACTTCCCCCAAAGTTCTTTCCGCTACGGATACCATGTATTCTCCCAGTTTGTTCTTTGCTTTGTGTATTCCCGGTGTATCCAGAAAAACAATCTGCCCTTTTTCACTGGTAAAAACCGTTTGAATCCGATTTCTCGTTGTCTGTGGTTTGTTTGAAGTAATCGCTATCTTCATTCCTATTAGCTGATTCATTAAGGTAGATTTACCTACATTGGGCCGTCCTATTAAGGTCACAAAGCCTGACTTAAATTCCTTTTCCATTCTTATCCTCCTCGTATGAATACTATGACTTCCTTACTTTATCATGTACTACCCTTTATTTTTATGCAAGTAAATTCCTTACTACATAAAACATATCTCTATTTTCCTCTATCTTGGTTTCGCTTCCCACTACACATAAATTATCATCTTCTATAATTGCTTTTACAATTTCCGCTGTGTTTCGTATGGTTTCTCGGTCGGCTGCAAGTACCTGATCTCTTTCTTTTTGTAAATCCTCCTCCGTTACACCACATAAATAAGCTCCAAAAGACCGGCTGCCCTTTGCAGATGGATTCATCGGTACATCAAGACTGCTGATTGCACCAATTACATACTTCGTCATGTCTCGATCTTCCAAGGTAAAATTCTTCACATATTCATATAAACCACCATATACCATATCGGTTTCCCGTAAATTAGGATCCCGGTAGGATGTAAAGTATCCATATCCTGACATGGAAAATCCACACATACAGCCATAGGCTCCCCCTTTTACACGAATATGGTTCCATAAATAATCATAGCTGAGAATAACCTTTAAGACACGCAAAGCCCCTGTATATTCCTTTCCGCTTGCTTTATAACTGCCACAGCGAGCAACGTACTGTACCTGTCCCGGTGTTTTGAATCCTTCCTTCGTTTTTTCTGTTTTCAGATTTTTCCTGCCAATTTTTTTATCTTCCCTTCCATTTAAAGTAGAAAGAAAGTTAGGAAGATTTTCTTCTAAAATCTCATATCCTTGTTCATCTGCTGTATAGCTTATAATTAAATTATCTTTTCTGAAAATAGAAAGCATCCATTTTTTTAAATTTGAAATTAATTCACTTTTCTTTTCTTCAAAATGTTCTTCCATGTCTACAATAAATTCATAGTAGGCAATTCCCCCTGCCATTTCCTCAAAAACTGCGCTTTCACAAAAATAAGACATGGCGCGGTCTACAGCTGTCGTGTGTCCTTTGGAGATCATCTTCATTTCCATACGAGAACGGGTTTCCAATAGAATTTCCTTTAATCGCTTTTCATCCTCTAATATTGTGTTGGAAAGCATTTCCTCTATAATAGAAAGTGCCTTTGCTGCTTTTTCATATAATACCTTGGTTCGGATTTCAAAAAATGCTTTGTAGTTTCCATCAAATCCTTTTTCGTTATATACATTTATGTCTGATGCCAATCCACCCGTATGAATGTTTACTTCATTGGAGAACTCAAGAAAACTGTAATTTTTGGTATCCACATAGCCTAACATGGTAGACAAAAGTCCAAGATAAGATGCCGCTTCTGCATATTCTGTTACATCAAAGCTCATTCTTAAATATGCAATCTTATTGGTATGCATTCTATGGTGTATCACCTTTACCCCGGCAATTTCCTTTTCTTCATTGTAAAGAGGCTTGCATTTCTTATCAATATCCTCTCTTGAAAGAAGGGGGATTGTTTCGTTCTCTTCCTTTGTAGCGGGTGTCATTTCATACCCATGGAGAGCTTTTGTATCTTGAATTAACTGTTGTTTTTCTTCCTTTGTCAAACTATTTTTATAGTTTTCCAACTTTTCTTTTAGTCTCTCTTCCATGCGGTTTGTAAGTCCGCATGCGGGTTTTACAACTACCACCGCACAGTGATTGCTGTGGATTAAATACGTTTGAATTAGTTTTTCATAATATCCGGTACCAATGGACTCTTTCAAAAAAGCAAAGGTTTTATCTGCACACAAATGAATAAATGGTTTTTCATCATGATAAAGCCAGCTGTCTAATATCTGGATTCCATACATAAGTCCTTTTGGATATTGTCCATAATCGGCTTCCCGATAACGAAATTCAAAGTAATTAATAGCGCCTTCCAGTGCTCTTTCATCCATTCCCTTTTTCACAATGTTTTCTAAGGTTTCTTTGATTAAGGCAACAAAGCTCTCTTTTTGCCAAGGCTCTGCATTCTTTGTTATAATTGAAAAAATAGGTTGTTGAATTCCATTATCATAGCTGCTTAGCACATCTTTTCCAATTCCTGCATCTAAAATTGCCTGTTTTAGTGGTGCCCCCGGTGCTGAAAGAAGAGCATATTCAAGAATTTGGAACGCCAGATACAGTTTCTCATCCAGGCTGGTTTCAATTAGCACATTATAGCTTAAATAGGTTTTCTCCTTCTCGGACTCTTCTTCTCCAATGGAATATTCTTCTACTGTCTCCTGCATTTTTCCAAATGGCTCCTGCATTTTAATAGAGGAATCCACCTCCACCTTATCAAACTTTGATAAATAATGAAGATCCATCCATTTTAAGCGTTCCTCTATGTCCATATCTCCATATAAATAAATGTAACTATTAGAGGCATGATAAAACTTACGATGGAACGCCAGGAACTCTTCATAGGAAAGATCGGGTATAAAGTCCGGATTTCCACCGGATTCCACACCATAAGGAGTATCCGGAAGCACAGCCTGCTGAATACTTCGAAAAAGAATCTCCTCCGGGGAAGAAAATGCACCTTTCATTTCATTGTAAACAACACCATTATAAATCAGTTCTCCGTCCATTTCTTCTAATTCATAATGCCAGCCTTCCTGTTTGAAGATTTCTTCTTTTTTGTAAATGTTGGGAAAAAACACCGCATCCATATAAACATGCATCAAATTAGCAAAATCTTTGTTATTACAGCTTGCAATCGGATAAATGGTTTTATCGGAATAGGTCATTGCGTTTAAAAATGTATTTAAGGAACCCTTGGTCAATTCAATAAAGGGGTCTTTTGCCGGAAATTCTTTTGAACCACACAAAACAGTATGTTCAATAATATGAGGTACTCCTGTAGAATCACTGGGTGGTGTACGAAATCCAATGGAAAATACCTTGTTATCATCTTGATTACTTAGAATTACCACTCTTGCTCCACTTTTTTTATGCCGTAAAACAAGTCCTTTGCTTTCAATTTCTTCTAAATTTTGTTCTCCTATTGTTTCATAGTTATCTATGTTAAAACTCATAATCTATCTCCTTTTCTATAAATTTCTCTATTACATAAGCAATGCCATCCTCATCGTTTGACAGAGTAATGAAATCTGCTTCCTTTTTTACTGGATCCTGTGCATTTTTCATGGCTACCCCAAGCCCTGCATAACGAATCATAGACAGGTCATTAAAACCATCTCCACAACATATCATCTGTTTTCTATTGATTCCTACATGCTCCAGCAATTTACTCAAAGAGTAAGCTTTATCAATGTTCTTAGGCATGATTTCCAAGAAAAAAGGTTCTGATTTGTATATGTTTAGTTTTTCTTTAAACTTTTCTTTTAATTCTTCCTCTGCATATAGAATTTTATCCGGATCTGCCGTTAATAAACACTTGTTGATAGGAAAGTCAATATATTTGTCAAAATCCTCTACCTCTTTCATGGGTATTTTATTGACTCTTGACTCCAATTGAGAATATTGGTCAATCCCATTTCCCGAAATAATTTCTTCTTCCGTATAGGTCAAAATACCGGTTCCCAACCGTTTCACTTCTTGAAAGATCATGGATATCATATCTTTTGGAAGTGTTTTGTTATAAATAACCTCTTTCGATGCACAGTGAATAATTTTTGCACCATTGAAAGATAATATATATCCATCATATTGATCCAGCTCCAGTTCTTTTGCAAGATGTAAAATACCTGGGGTAGGTCTTCCGGAAGCCAGTACAATTTTAATTCCATCTTCTTGTGTCTTCATCAATGCTTTTTTTGTTTTAGGAGAAATTTCTTTTTTTGAGTTCGTTAAGGTTCCATCCAAATCCAGCACTATCATTTCATATGCCATTTTTATACCCATGTCCTTCCATTATTCGCACTTTCGAAAATCTTTCTTTTCGTTGAAAGTCTTTCTTTTCGTCTTTGCATTGTGTGACATTTTATCATATAATGGAAAAATAAGCAAGTTTACTGCTTTGTATTTTGATTCTTCCGGCGCACAAAACGCCCAGATTGGAGCTTTTATGAAATGTCATCTGTTTGCCTTTCTTTGCAGTTTACTTTTTTTCTGCGTTTTCCTTTCTCTTGGTCTTAGCATTGTCCTTTTTTTTCGTCCTTTTTATTATATGGAAATAGAGCATCTTAATATTGTAGAAAGCAGTGGCTTTGAAGAAATGGAAATTATCCGTAATTATGATTCTTTAATTGACTACTACTCCCCTTTTTACCATGGTGATTTTTCCCTTTCTTCTTTTCCTTCTTCGAAAGAAGGTCGGGTTCATTTTGAAGAGGTAAAAACTGTCTTTCGAACTTTTTTTATCTTTTCCGGCTTTTCCGTTCTCCTTTTGTTTTATTTAATTTCTAAGAAAAGGAAAGCAAAGGACTGGTATTTTCTCCATTCCTCTGCTCTTTATACTGCAATCCTTCCACTTTTACTTATTGCATGCTTTTTTATTGATTTTAATCGGGTATTTTTACTCTTTCATACTTTGCTTTTTCGTAATGATTACTGGCTCTTTTCACCGGAAACCGATCCGATTATCCACATTCTTCCGGAAGCATTTTTTATGGATGCTGCTATCTTCATAGTCTTTACCATATGGATTGGAAGTCTGTCTCTTGAAATTGCCTGGAGGATTCTCCATAAGGAAGCGAGATTTCAAAAGTAGTCCCTTTTAGAACCACGCTGTCAACCTTTATTTTTCCATTATAAAGTTCTACAATATGCTTTACAATGGACAAACCAAGCCCAGTTCCTCCCTGCTTTCTTGAACGGCTTTTATCCACACGGTAAAAACGTTCAAAGATGCGGGAAAGGTGTTCCTCTTCGATTCCAATTCCGGTATCTTCTACTTTTATATAAAGCTGGTTCCCTTTTTCTTTACAAATTAATTTTACATATCCTTTTTCTGTATATTTGCATCCATTATCAATTAAGTTAATCAAAAGTTCCTTTAACCGTCCCGGATTGCAAGGATAGGGGCGGATATACGGTTCCACTTCCATTTGAAATTTTACTTCTCCCAAAAATTCCGATTCCAATAGATTTTTCACCTCTAAAATCACTCGGTTCACATTGCAGGATTCTACATCAAAGTCCTGTTTCGACTCAATTTCCGAAAGCAACAGTATGTCCTGAATCAGGGAAGACAATCTTTCTGTTTCAATATCAATAATATCCAAAAAACGCATTGCTACATTGGCATCCTGCACAGCTCCATTTTTCAAGGTATCTACAAATCCCCGAATGGATGTAAGGGGAGTCTTTAGTTCATGGGTTACATTGGATACAAAATCACTTCTTACATTCTCTAATCTTCGAATTTCTGTCATGTCTTCAATAATAACAAGGACACCAAGTATGGTGTGTTCATCCGATAGGGGCGTTGCCGTTGTTCGAATGGAATATCCCTTCCACATTCCCTCCGTCACCTTATTTACCTCATTGTTCTTGGCAAAAGCAATACCTTCCGATATGGTTTCATTTTGAAGCTCATCATAAAGCTGGCAGCCAATATATTCTTTATCCGGTTCTCCATTCATTTCTGCAAATTTGGTATTAAAGAACAAAATTAAATTGTTCTGATCAATGGCTACCACGGCTCCCTGCATACTAGAGAGCATGGCTTCTAATTCAATATTCCTCTTTACCAGTTTTTCTATGGTTTCACTGAGGTTACCTGACATGCGGTTAAAGGATCCGGCAAGTCTTCCAATTTGATCCTTCTCCTTCGTATAGATTGTAATGTCATAGTCTCCATGGGATATTTTTTCAGCTGCCTCTGTAATATTTTCAATTGGCTTTATTAATTTTCGGCTAAAGACATAAGCAATCCCCAGTGCCAGGCATAAACAAAAGAACGCAATGAGGATGGAAGTTCGAATCATATACTCTCTCATTGCCATAACTTCTTTCATTGGAACGGAAACTCTCAAAACTCCGGAAAAGAATTCATTTTCTACTGGTATGGCACTATAGCAGTACATCTGTCCCAGTGTTTTGGAATTTCGAATGGCATAGCCTTCTCCACCGGCAAGTGCTTCTTTTACTTCTTTTCGGTCTTTATGGTTTTCAAAGCTTCCTTTTTTTTGCGAATCATGGAGAACGTTTCCTTCTTCATCAATGAGGGTAATACGCACATGATTTAGGCGACTGTATTTTTCTACAAACTCCTCGTAGTGGCCTTCCTTTGCTTCATAATAAAATAAGTCACCTAAATATCTTGTTTGCATCACATAATATTTTTCACTTTGGGTTGAAATAAGGGAATATCCCTTACTCCAAAAAGTAGTCAGTGAAATTCCCAATGCTATAAGAATAATAAAAATATAGGATAAAAATAATTTTTTTTTCATACCAGCTTGTATCCAACTCCACGTACGGTTTTAATAATCTCCGGATTGGCATCATCCTTTTCTATTTTTTTTCTTAAGTTACTTATATGAACGTCTACGGTCCTAGTCTCTCCTTCAAAATCATAGCCCCATATTTTCTCAAGTAAACGGTCCCTTGAATACACAATATCACGATTTTTTGCCAGATAGTACAGCAGTTCAAATTCTTTTAAAGATAAATCTACCTGGTGTCCCTCTGCCAAAACCGTTCTTCTTTCTTTGTCAATACTTAAGCCATGAACATGAATGACTTCCACATTATCCTCTTTTTTTTGTTCTCCTCTTCCGGTACTTCTTCGAAGCACTGCCTTAATTCGTGCCAATAATTCATGGACACCAAAGGGTTTACACAAAAAATCATCGGCTCCCACTTCCAATCCAACGACTTTGTTAATTTCTTCATTCTTAGCAGTCAATAAAATGATAGGAAGATTCCGGTGTTTCTCTTCCATTCGCAGGGCCCGAATAACATCAATTCCATCCATTCCCGGAAGCATCCAATCCAGCAATACCAAATCCACTTCATTTTCTCTTAATATTTCCAGTGCCATTTCTCCGGTTTCCGCCTTTTGAACCGAGTAACCGGCTGCCTCCAGATTGTATCCAATGAGTTCCAAAATATGCTCTTCATCATCCACTGCCAAAATTGTTTGTAAACCCATTATTATGCTCCAATCCGTGTGCTTTCACTTTCACACACCCATTAATTTTACTGTTCCGTCTCTTCGGCCACATATTGTGCAATGTTTTCCGCATGGTCAGATACTCTCTCCAGATTGCTTAATACATCGGTAAATAGCACACCCATTTGGGCATTACACGTATTTTGCCCCAATCGTTCTACGTGTCTTTTTCGATATTCTTTTTCTAAACGGTCCACGGTTTCTTCACATTCCAATTCTCTTATTACATATTCTTTTTTTCCGGTCCATCTTGCATTTATAGCCGATTCAAAAGAGTCCGTGGCTTTCTGGAACATATTTTCTAAATCCGCCTTGCCTTCCTGAGAAAAAGAATCCTGATTTTCTAAATAGGTTTGTGCCAGCTCTGCCAGGTTCTCGCAGTGGTCTCCCACTCTTTCTATGTCGCTGATACTGTATAAAAGGTTCTTCATTAACATATGCTGGTTATCGTTTAAAGAAAGGTTATTTATTTTAACAAGGTATTCTGTCAGCTGTTTTTCATATCCATTGATAATAACCTCTCCTTTTAGTACCTTTGAAATATCTTCTTCCTTTCCTTCCATCAGTGCGCGTTTTGCACTTTTTAAATTATCCAAAGTAAGAAATCCCATATTTACAACTTCCTGTACCGCTCTTTCCACTGCAAAAGTTGGACTTTCCAGAATTCTTTCGTCCAGACGGTTCTTAAGTTCTTCCAATTCACTTTCTTTATAGCTTTCTGCCTTTTCCTCACGCACCAGCAAGCCGGAAAGCTTTACCAATACGTTTCCAAATGGCAGTAAAAGCAAGGTATTCGTAATATTAAATATGGTATGAAAAATAGAGATTTCCACACTATTTATCATCTGGCCTCCCCACCTTGGCAAAATCATAAATACAATAAAAGCCACTGCACCAAAAATTATGGCTCCAATTAAGTTAAATAAAAAGTGAATCACCGCAGCCCTCTTTGCGGTTCTATGAGTGCCGGCGCTTGAAATCAATGCCGTAACACAGGTACCAATGTTTTGTCCCAGCGTAATATAAACAGCGGCGCTCCAGCTTACCACACCATTCATGGCAAGGGTCTGAAGAATCCCCACCGACGCGGAAGAACTTTGGATAATGGCCGTTATAATGGCTCCGGTCAAAATTCCAAAAATTGGATTGGAACCAAATACAGAAAATGCCTTTGCAAAAATTGGAGCATCCTTATATGGGGTAATGGCACCTGACATAAAGCTGAGTCCTACAAAAAGTACACCAAAGCCAACTAAAATTTCGCCCATTTGTTTTTTCTTACCGGTTTTTGAAAAAAGTATGGTAAACGCTCCTATACCGATAATCACAGGTGCAAAAAATTCAGGATTCAGAACTTTTCCCCACTCATTCATAGAAACCAGCCAGCTGGTTATGGTAGTTCCAATATTGGCACCCATAATAATGCCCACTGCCTGGGTTAGGTCAAATAATCCTGCATTTACAAAGCCAACAACCATAACCGTGGTTGCGGAACTGCTTTGGATAATGGCGGTTATCAATGCACCTACCAAAATTCCAAGAATACGGTTACTGGTTAATACCTTTAACATATTTTTCATACGACTTC
Source organism: Acetivibrio sp. (assembly GCA_036658435.1). Taxonomy (GTDB): domain Bacteria; phylum Bacillota; class Clostridia; order Lachnospirales; family Lachnospiraceae; genus DIGJ01. The sequence continues at coordinate 42,406 of JAVXEO010000001.1, read as the reverse complement.
CGGCTGCTTTTTGTAAACCATCCGCCATCGTGTTCATTCCGTATAAGAACATTCCCAATCCACCAATAAATTGGAATAATAATCTTACATCACTCATCGACATAATGCTTTCTCCTTCGTTTTATCTTTAATAGGTTTCTTCATCATATTAAAGTAATGTTAAGGAATCAAAAAGTAAATGTAAATTTTTTGTAAAGAATCTTTATAAATTTAAGGTAATCTCTTTATTTACCGGTTCATATGGTCTAAACTTCACGTTTGCAGAATGCATCATGCGTTTTGATGCCTTTACCGAATCGGTTGTAGCATATTTATCACTGTTGTAAATAATTTCCTTAATTCCGGCTTGGATCAATGCCTTTGTACATTCATTACAGGGAAACAAGGTTGTGTAAACTTTTGCATTCTTCATATTGGGTCCACTATAATTTAAAAGTGCATTAAGCTCTGCATGGCATACGAACAAATACTTTGTATCCATGGGTTCTCCTTCTCTCTCCCATGGGTATTCATCATCAGAACACCCTCTTGGCATTCCATTGTAGCCCAAGGATAAAATTTTGTTATCCTCACTTACCATACAGGCGCCTACACTCGTATTTGGATCTTTGCTTCTCATGGCAGACAAGGTTGCAATTCCCATAAAATAAGTATCCCAGGAAATATAATCTTCTCGTTTCATAATTTTCCCCCTTATTTTTATCTTATTTTTTTTCTTTCTTGTTTTCATAGGAAAACACATCTTCTTTAAATTGGTTCCACTTTTCTTCGTGCTCTACATAATATTTTGGACAGTTTTTTCCAGTCACGTCATAATGACGGATAATATCTTTTTTCTTCAAATTGTATTCCCCTGCCAGCCATGCCGTCAATTTTATCAAAGATTCGTAGGTCTTTTTTGTAAATTTTCCATTCTTCTTTGGATGGCAGCATTCTATGGAAATCGTATCTGCATTCCTTTCATTGGAAGCATAGGCAATTTCATTTAACGGAATGTTTTGAATAATCGTTCCATCCAATCCAATAATAAAGTGGCTGCTTACCTTTGTGGTATGGGAGTCTTTTAAATTTTCAAAATAATTGCGGTTTTCCCAACCGGTTGTTCCCGGATTTGCCGTATAATGTACTACAATTCCTTTAATTTTCTTCAAAGGAGTCTGGGGTCTTGAATATTCATTTGGTGTAAGCAAAGCCACCTTTATTCCCGGCGCATCTGTTTTTCTTGTTTGTTTCAAAAGCAAAGCAAGCATTACTACACCAACCAGTGCAGCAATGCTCAATCCAATCACTTTTTTTATTCTTTTCCTACGTTTCCATTCTTTTCTCGTAAGTCTCTCACTCATTTTATATCCAGCAATTCCTTTGCACTTTATCGTCTCATTTTTAATTTTCAATACTATAATTAGGCGCTTCTTTTGTAATATGAATATCATGAGGGTGGCTTTCCTTTAAAGATGCAGCGGAAATCTTTATAAATCTGCCATTTTCCTTTAATTCATCAATTGTTTTGGTTCCACAATATCCCATGCCGGAACGAATTCCCCCAATTAACTGAAACACCGTATCTTCCAGCATTCCCTTATAGGCAACTCTTCCTTCTACTCCTTCCGGTACCAGTTTCTTTGCATCCGCTTGGAAATATCGATCTTTACTTCCATTTTCCATAGAAGCAAGAGAACCCATTCCACGGTATACTTTATATTTTCTACCCTGAAAAAGTTCAAAGGTTCCGGGACTTTCATCGCAGCCTGCAAATAGACTTCCCATCATACATACATTAGCTCCGGCTGCAATGGCCTTTGTCATATCTCCGGAATACTTAATCCCACCATCGGCAATCACCGGAATTCCATATTCCTTTGCTACGGCATAGCAATCCATAACCGCTGTAATTTGTGGTACTCCAATACCAGCCACTACACGAGTAGTACAAATAGATCCCGGTCCAATTCCCACTTTTATACCATCGGCTCCCGCTTCAATTAAATCCTTCGTAGCCGCTCCCGTTGCCACATTACCCGCAATAACCGGAAGATTTGGATATTTTTCTTTTATCATCTTAACACAATTCATTACATTCACCGAATGTCCATGTGCTGAATCCAGTACTACCACATCCACCTTTGCTTTTACCAGGGCTTCTACTCTGTCTAGTACATTGGCTGTAATTCCTACACCGGCACCACATAAAAGCCTTCCTGTTTCATCCTTTGCAGACATAGGATACAGAATCTGTTTTTCAATGTCTTTTATTGTGATTAATCCTTTTAAGTTTCCCTGTTCATCTATAATGGGAAGTTTTTCTTTTCTTGTTTTTGCAAGAATCTTCTTTGCTTCTTCCAGAGTAATTCCTTCTCTTGCCGTAATTAATCCTTCACTTGTCATGGATTCCTTGATTTTTTTAGAAAAATCCGTTTCAAACTTTAAGTCTCTGTTTGTGATTATTCCCACCAGTTTTTTTCCTTCTGTAATGGGAACTCCTGAAATTCGATACTTTGTCATTAAATTATTTGCATCTTCTAAGGTATGTTCCGCTGTTAAAGAAAAGGGGTCGGTAATAACGCCGCTTTCAGAACGTTTTACTTTATCTACCTCATCTGCCTGCTGTTCAATGGACATATTCTTATGAATAATGCCAATTCCTCCCTGGCGGGCAATTGCAATTGCCATTCTATGTTCGGTAACAGTATCCATGCCTGCACTCATCAATGGAATGTTTAATCGAATGCTTTTTGTTAAATAAGTAGAAAGATCTACTTGATTTGGGATTACCTCTGAGTAAGAGGGTACCAATAACACATCATCAAATGTGATGCCTTCGCCAATAATTGTTCCCATTTTGTCTGTTCCATCCTTTCTGTATTCCATGCTTTGTAGTTTCATCACTCTTTTAATTGCTCTGTATTAACTTTGAAGTATAGCGAATCCTTATTCATCTGTCAAATGGTTTTACCAGTTTTTTAAAACTTTTCTTGGAGATTTCATACGCATGGCTTCCAGCATTTTCTGTGTTGGATCAAACAGTATTCGCACATTTTCACCTTTTATGCTTACAATTGCCGCATAGGTAGCTGCATCTTCTTTTCTGGAAGAAAAATCCTTCACTTTTAGGTTCTTATAGCTTGCCAGTTCTGAAGCTTTTACCGGTCCACATAATTCCATGTCATCCATATCCACTTTTAAAACCGTCTTTCTTCGGTTTCCACCCTGAATCTTGTCAAAGTCAATCTGTCCATCGCAAAATACATATTCATATTCATAGTTTAGCTTAGGATAGAGTAAAACTACGGCTACAATTCCTGCGGTTCCAAGCAGACCAAGCAAGATGGAACCCGAAAAAAGAAACAATCCCACACATACAATTACACCTGCTATCATTCCAATCTGTATTAAATAATCTTTCCCATTTTTCTTGGGTTTACAACCGGCCTCCGCATATAGTTGTTCCATTCTGACATCCTCCTATATTTGTATTTGTTTTCAAGAATCATACCACGTTTGAAGCAAAAAATCTATGTTTTTATTACATTAAAAAGCTCTTTCCTATGTAACAAAAAAGTCTTCCCAGACTAAAAACATTCCTTTTGTCCGAGAAGACCCTTTAACTAACTTCTATCTAAAATTACATCATACCCATTCCCGGTGCTCCAGCAGGCATTCCGGGGTTATCTTCTTTAATTGTTGCAACAACGGATTCCGTTGTTAAAAGTGTAGAAGCAACACTCGTTGCATTTTGAAGCGCACTTCTTGTAACCTTAGCAGGATCAAGAATTCCTGCCGTTACCATGTCTACATATTCTTCACGTAATGCATCAAATCCGGTTCCCGGATTTGCTTCTTTTACTTTGCTCACAATAACGGAACCTTCTAATCCAGCATTGGCGGCAATAATAAACAGTGGGTATTCCAGAGCTTTTAAGATAATAGAAGCTCCTGTCTTTTCATCCCCTTCTAATTTATTAACCAGTTCTTCTACTTTCTTGGATGCGTGAATGTAAGCAGAACCGCCTCCTGCAATGATTCCTTCTTCTACTGCAGCTCTTGTAGCTGCTAAAGCATCTTCCATACGAAGTTTGCTTTCCTGCATTTCAGTTTCTGTAGCAGCACCTACGCGAATAACGGCTACGCCTCCAGCAAGTTTAGCCAGTCTTTCCTGTAATTTTTCCCGATCAAATTCCGATGTAGTTTCTTCAATCTGGGCACGAATTTGAGAAATTCTTCCTGAAATCTTTTCTTTATCGCCTTCACCATCTACGATAATTGTATTTTCTTTTTGTACCTTTACGGATTTTGCACGACCGCATTGTTCTAAGGTTGTTTCTTTTAAGTCAAGACCAAGTTCCTCTGAGATAACCTGACCTCCTGTTAAAATTGCAATATCTTCCAACATAGCTTTTCTTCTGTCCCCATATCCCGGAGCCTTTACTGCAACTACATTGAAGGTACCACGGAGTTTATTAATTACTAAAGTAGAAAGTGCTTCGCCTTCTACATCTTCTGCAATAATTAATAATTTGGAACCGGACTGTACAACCTGCTCTAGTAATGGAAGGATTTCCTGAATATTGGAAATCTTCTTATCCGTAATTAACAGATAAGGATTTTCTAAATTAGCTTCCATTTTATCCATATCGGTTGCCATATAAGCGGATACATATCCACGGTCAAATTGCATACCTTCTACCAAGTCAAGCTCTGTCTTCATGGTCTTTGATTCTTCTATTGTAATAACGCCATCATTGGATACTTTTTCCATAGCGTCAGCTACCATTTCTCCAACGGTCTCATCTCCTGCAGAAATTGCTGCCACTTTAGCAATTTGTTCTTTTCCGGTAACTTTTGAGCTCATGCCTTCAATTGCCTCTACTGCACAATCGGTAGCTTTCCTCATACCTTTTCTTAAAATGATTGGATTTGCTCCTGCTGCAAGGTTCTTCATTCCTTCATGAATCATTGCCTGTGCCAGAACCGTAGCCGTTGTAGTACCATCTCCTGCAACATCATTTGTCTTTGTTGCAACTTCTTTTACTAACTGTGCACCCATATTTTCAAATGCATCTTCTAATTCAATTTCTTTTGCAATGGTTACACCATCATTGGTAATAAGTGGAGCCCCAAAGGATTTGTCTAAAACAACATTTCTTCCTTTTGGTCCCAATGTAACTTTTACAGTATCTGCTAATTTATTTACGCCAACTTCCAAAGCAGTTCTTGCTTCTGCGCCATATTTAATTTCTTTTGCCATGACTATTTTGCCTCCTGAATTTCTTTTTTCTATTTTATGGATTTCTTCTGTTTTTTACTTATTTTTCTATTTTATTAAGCTTCTACAATTGCAACAATATCATTTTGTTTTACAACTATAAATTCTTCTCCGTCCAATTTCACCTCTGTCCCTGCATATTTGGAGTAAATAACCTTATCACCGGCTTTCACCTGCATCGTTACTTCTTTTCCTTCAATCATTCCACCCGGTCCTACGGCAACTACTTCCGCCTGCTGTGGTTTTTCCTGTGCCTGACCTGGTAATACAATGCCAGACTTTGTAGTTTCTTCTGCCTCTAATTGTTTTAATACAACTTTGTCTCCTAATGGTACTAATTTCATTCTATATTCCTCCTTATATATTTTAGTCAGCGTTTTTGTTATTAGCACTCCTTTTTATCGAGTGCTAAACGTTAAACATATATTAGTGAATTTATTCTATAAAATCAACTGTCCTGATTTGATGTATTCCCATAATATTTGCATTTTATTCATTCTATCTCTTATTTTCTCGTATAATCTCATTTTTTCTATTTTCTTTTCTGTTTTGCTTTTTTCTTGCATTTTATCCTTATTTCTGTTACATTCATCTTAGGTTATATGTTTCCTGCCTGCGGGAAATAAGAAAATTTAAATTGAATTCATTAAGAAAAGAGGTCATTATGAGCAAAGATAATTTAGAAGCAAATTGGGCAATGGGACAGAACGAAGAAGAGCATGATACCGTAACTCTTACCTTAGACGATGATACCGAACTTGAATGTCTGGTTCTTACTACTTTGGAAGTTGGCGGTAAGAAATATATTGCATTACTCCCCTTAGAGGAAGATGAGGAAGAAGAGGAAGAGGGAACCGTTTTCCTTTATCATCTTGTTACAAAAGAAAACGACGAAATTGAATTAATTAACATTGAAAATGATGATGAATTTGATGCTGTTTCCGAAGCTTTTGATCAATATCTGGATTCCATGGAATTTGAGGAAGTATTTGGAGAAGAAGAAGAAGAAAAGTAGTTTTTTATCCTGTTATTTAAAAATAGCCTTGCTGTCCCTATTATATGTTCAGCAAGGCTATTTTTTTATTCATATATTGGATACGTGTCCGTAAGAGATTGAATCAGTGTCATTGCCTTCTCCTTGTTGGTGTCTGCGTCCTCAATCAACATAGCAATAGCTTCTGCAATCACGTCCATGTCCTGTGGGTTCATTCCCCTGGTCGTTACTGCCGGAGTTCCTAAACGAATTCCACTTGTTACAAACGGGGATGCCGGATCATTTGGTACTGCATTTTTGTTGCAGGTGATGTTTGCAGCATCCAAAAGTTTTTCTGTTGCTTTTCCGGTTACTCCCTTATTCTGTAAATCAACTAACAGAAGATGATTATCTGTACCTCCACTGACAAGTTGAAATCCCCGTCCGGTTAATCCCTCTGCTAATGCTTTTGCATTTTCAATGATTTTTCTTCCATAAACTTTAAACTCCGGTTCCAGTGCCTCCTTGAAGCATACTGCCTTCGCTGCAATAACATGCATTAAGGGTCCACCTTGAATTCCCGGAAAAATAGCTTTATTTAATTTATGTTCTTCCGCAAATTCTGCACTAGACAAAATCATACCGCCCCTTGGACCGCGAAGAGTCTTGTGGGTCGTTGTGGTTGTTACATGCGCATATGGAATTGGACTATCATGTTCTCCTGCTGCCACAAGGCCTGCTATATGTGCCATATCCACCATTAGGTAGGCACCCGTTTCATCGGCGATTTCACGAAATCGTTTAAAATCTATCTTTCTTGCATAGGCACTGGCACCTGCAATTATCATTTTAGGTTTACATTCTTTTGCAATACGTTCCACTTCATCGTAGTCAATAAATCCGTTTTCATTCACTCCATAAGGAACTATATTATAATAACTTCCTGACATATTCACAGGACTTCCATGGGTCAAATGTCCACCATGGGCAAGATTCATTCCCATAACCGTATCTCCCGGTTTAACCAGTGCAAAATAAACTGCCATATTAGCCTGCGCACCGGAATGAGGCTGCACATTGGCATACGTACAGTCAAATAGCTCCATTGCCCTGTTTCTTGCCAAATCTTCTACAATATCCACATACTCACAGCCCCCATAGTACCGCTTACCTGGATATCCCTCTGCATATTTGTTGGTTAATGGGCTTCCCATTGCCGCCATAACCGCCTTACTGACCAAGTTCTCTGATGCAATCAGCTCAATATGATCTCTTTGTCTAAAAAGCTCCTGATTCATTGCTTTTGCTAAATCAGGATCAAATTTCACTATTTCTTCAAATTCATACATTATTAAACTCCTCCTTTTTCGTTATTTTACCGCTCTATCGCATTAAAGTCAATCCTTTTTCCATTGATCAATTGCTTTTCCTATATCATTTCGCATATATTTATTTTCAAATTGAACCCACTGGGCTGCTTTATAAGCATTTTCACGGGCTTCCTTCAAAGTTGTCCCTTTTGCCGTAATTCCCAGTACACGCCCTCCGTTTGTTAGAATCTTATCGCCGTTTTTCTTTGTTCCGGCATGAAATGCATAATAGTTTTCTTTTCCTGAGAAAGTCTCCAACCCCTTAATTTCCTTTCCGGTTTCATAGGCTTCCGGGTAGCCGTTGGAGGCAAGAACTATGCAGACTGCCGCATTGTCTTCAAATTCCAATGAAATTTCATCCAAATTTCCATCTATACAAGCTTCCATAATTTCTACAATATCCGTCTTCATTCGCGGTAGTATGACTTGGGCTTCCGGATCTCCAAAACGGGCATTATATTCCAATACCTTGGGGCCTTCCGGTGTCAAAATTATTCCTACAAATAAAATTCCCACAAAGTCTCTGCCTTCTGCCTTCATTGCCTTCATGGAAGTCTTAAATACCTTTTCTTCACAAAATGTTTTTACTTCATCGGTGTAAAAAGGGCTGGGTGAAAAGGTTCCCATACCTCCTGTATTTAATCCTTTGTCTCCGTCTTTTGCCCGTTTGTGGTCTTGCGCACTTGTCATGGGAAGAATATGGGTTCCATCACAATAACACAATACGGATACTTCTCTTCCGGTTAAAAATTCTTCCACAACCACTCGACTGCCTGCAGCTCCAAAAACTTTATCTATCATAAGATCCTTTATTCCCTCTAGAGCCTCTTCCCTGGTATTACAAATAAGCACTCCTTTACCAAGTGCCAGTCCATCCGCCTTTAGAACAAGAGGGTATTTACTATCTTTCAAATAGGAAATGGCTTGTTCTGCATCATCAAAAGTCTCATAGGCTGCGGTAGGAATCTGGTATTTCTTCATCAAGTCTTTAGAAAAAGACTTGGAGCTTTCTATCATAGCAGCCTTCTTTCTTGGTCCAAAGGCTCGCAGCCCTCTTTCTTCAAAAAGATCTACAATTCCCATAGACAAAGGTGCATCCATTCCCACAATGGTTAACCCAATTTTCTTTTTTTCTGCAAAATCGGCCAGTTTCTCTAATTCCATCGGATTGATTTCTACACATTCTGCAATTTCCTGTATTCCCGCATTTCCAGGTGCACAATATATTTTTTCAACTTGAGAACTTTTCCTTACACTCCTGGCAATTGCATGTTCTCTCCCGCCACTTCCTACTATTAAAACGTCCATTTTTTTACCCCACTTATCTTTTTTGAATGACAAGGTTATTTTCTATTTGAATTTGTCCATTTGCAATCATAGAAATTGCCTTGGGAAGAATTTCCCATTCTGCTTCTTCCATAACCCTTTTTTGTAGAATTTCCGGTGTATCTCCTTCTTTTACTTTGACCGCTTTTTGTAGAATAATAGGTCCGGTATCTGTTCCTTCATCTACAAAATGAACGGTGGCTCCCGTTATCTTTGCCCCATAATTCAATACACTCTCATGAACTTTTCTCCCATAAAATCCGGTTCCGCAAAAGGAAGGGATGAGAGAGGGATGTATATTAATAATACGATATCTATATTTCTCTATCATTTTTTTTGGAATAATAACAAGATATCCTGCAAGAACGATCAAATCCACTTTATATTTTTCTACTTCTGCCAGCAGGGCTGTCTCAAATTCTTCTCTTGTATTAAAATCTTTTGGGGATAAGCAACTGGTTTTTATCTTATGTTTTTCTGCCCGCTCCAGTGCCATTGCTGTTTTATTATTACTGATTACAATCTCGATTTTTGTATTGGAAAGATTTCCATCCTCAATCCGGTCCATGATAGCTTGAAGATTCGTTCCTCCACCCGACACTAAAACGGCAATTTTCAGCATAAGGTAACTCCTTTTTCTCCGGCTTTGATTTCACCAATAACAAAGGCTCTCTCTCCTGCTTGTTCAATTAAGGTTTTTGCCTGTTTTACGTCTTCCTTATCTACAACCACAATCATTCCGATTCCCATATTATACGTGTTATACATCATCTCTTCTTCTATATTACCTTCTCTTGCCAGCATTTTAAAAATGGGAGGGATGGGGTAACTGTCTTTTTGTATCATGGCATGCATTCCCTCCGGAAGCATCCGAGGCACATTTTCATAAAATCCGCCACCCGTTATGTGACTGCAGGCTTTTATACGCACCTCTCCTTTTTTTAGTTCTGAAAAAGCGTTTACATAGATTTTAGTGGGTGTTAATAAGGCTTCTCCCAGGGTCATATTCAATTCTTTATAAAATACATCCAAGGTTTCTTTTTTTATGTCAAATACTTTGCGAACAAGAGAGTATCCATTGCTATGTACACCGGAAGATGCCATTCCAAGCAGCACATCTCCCTCTTTTAGGTCTTTGCCTGTTATTAAATCTTTTTCGTCAACAACGCCTACTGCAAATCCGGCTAAATCGTATTCATCCGTGGGATAAAATCCCGGCATCTCTGCAGTTTCTCCACCAATTAAAGCGGCGTTTGCCTGGCTGCAGCCTTCCGCAACCCCCTTTACAATGGAAGCGATCTTTTCCGGTTCATTTTTTCCGCAGGCAATATAATCCAAAAAAAAGAGGGGTTCTGCGCCCGCACAAACAATATCATTTACACACATAGCCACACAGTCAATTCCAATGGTATCATGGCAATTCATTTCAAAGGCAAGTTTTAGTTTTGTGCCTACACCATCGGTGCCAGACACCAAAGTTGGCTTTTCCATATTTTTAAATCCTTCCATGGAAAAAGCACCTGAAAATCCACCAATGTTGGTTAAAACCTCTTTTCGCATTGTCTTTTTAATATGTTCCTTCATAAGCTCTACTGATTTATATCCCGCTTCAATATCAACTCCGGCATTTTTGTAGTCCATATTACTCCCATCTGCGTGCGTTATCACGCATATAATCCACATTAATATGAAATTTGTCTGTCCTGATTCGTTCCTATTGTATCATAAAAAACCTTGGTTTTACCAGAGTTTTACCCTTATTTATTTCTAATGCAAGTTATAAGTGCATCTTATATTTACCCTTTTATTTATTTTTTTATTTTTAATAAATTTTTTAAGATTTTATTTTTTAAGATTTTATTTTTTAATAATATATTTTTTAATAATTTTATGTATTATAATTTTCTTTTTTTATTTATGCGTTATTTTTAATAATTTTTTTAATAATTTTTATTTTAAGATTGGTTTGTATTAAAAATGCAGAGAAAATTATATCTTCTCTGCATTTTTCTTTCTATTGTAGGTGACTTCTTTAAAACAAGGTTTCATTCTTAGCCAATATACTTTTCTCCGACAATATGAACTTTTAGAAGGTTTGTATTGCCAGAGTCTCCAATGGGTACTCCCGCCGTAATAACCGTAAGGTCTCCCTTTTTCAAATAGCCCCGCTCCATAACTGCTTTTACTGCATGGTCAAAAAGTTCAAAGGTATCCTGCTCCTCCCGAATATGGAGGGGAACAACCCCCCAGGAAAGATTCAGCTGTCTGCAAATATGAGGGTAGGTGGCGCATCCCATAATCGGACACTCCGGCCGGTATTTTGTAACCTTTCTTGCCGTTCTTCCTGATTTTGTAACGGTAATAATGGCAATGGCATCCATATCATGCGCAACGGTACAGGTTGCATGGGAAATAGCTTCGGTTACATCGGAGTTATAAACCGTTTCAATATTTTTAAATCGTTTTTTATAGTCAATGTCCTGCTCCGTTCGTTCTGCTATTCGTACCATTGTCCCAAGAGCCTGAATAGGATATTTACCCGCAGCCGTTTCTCCGGATAACATAATTGCGCTGGTTCCATCATAAATTGCATTGGCAACATCCGTTGTTTCTGCTCTGGTTGGTCTTGGATTTTTAATCATGGAATCCAACATCTGCGTTGCTGTAATTACCGGTTTTCCTGCATTGTATACTTTTTTAATAATAAGTTTTTGTAGTACCGGTACTTCTTCTCCCGGAATCTCAACACCCATATCTCCACGGGCAATCATAATGCCATCGGCTGCATCAATGATTTCATCAATGTTTTCAACTCCCTGCATATTCTCAATCTTTGCAATAATTTGAATGGATTCTCCTCCATTCTCTTTTAAAAGATTTCTTACATCTAAAACATCTTTTGCCGTTCTGGTAAAAGAAGCGGCGATAAAATCATAGCCATTTTTAATTCCAAAGAGAATATCATTTTTATCTTTTTCCGATAAAAACTCCATGGATAATTTTGCCCCCGGTACATTAACCCCTTTATTGTTGGATATTACCCCATCATTTTCTACGGTACAAAAAATGTCTTCATTCTCTATTTTATCAACCGTAAGTTCCACCAAACCATCATCAATCAATATTGTAGAGCCGGCTTTTATGTCATTAGGAAGGTTCTGGTAAGTTACTGAAACTTTTTTCTCATCCCCTTTTACTACCTTTGTTGTCAAAATAAATTTCTGACCCTGAGTTAACTGAATTTTGTCTTTTTCAAACGTACCAATTCGGATTTCCGGACCTTTTGTATCCAATAGTGCTGCAATTGGAAGATCCAATTCGTTCCGAAGTCTCTTTAAAATCTTAAGTCTTTGTAAATGTTCCTCATGGTTCGCATGGGAAAAGTTAAATCGTGCTACATTCATTCCCTGAATCATCAGTTCCCGCATTAATTCTTCCGTATCCGTAGCAGGTCCAAGTGTACAAATAATTTTCGTCTTTCTCATTGCTGTTCTCCTCTTCCAAAAAATATTCAAAATATAATAAGTTATAATAGTTCTATTAAAAACACAGTAATGCACGCCGACAGTGCCACTACAATTAAACTCTTTTTTCTTAAAGCCTGTATAATGGTTATGATTAATCCTGCTATTGCAGAATATAGCGTCGTGGTCGCATAAAAAATTGCCGGAAATGTCATTGCGCCTAAAACCGTATAAGGAACATAGGCTAAAAAGGATTTTAAAAACCTGCTTTTTACCTTTCCTCTACATAAAACAAAGGGGATCACCCGAATGAAGTATGTGGTTCCCGCCATAATAATAAGGTAAATCCAAAAATTCTCCTGCTTCATTCTCTAGTCCTCCTCTTCTGTAATTGGGAAGAAAAGCGCTCCCAAAAAGGATGCCGCCACGGCACAGATTATAATTGCAAAACCGGAAGATACCTTATTTAATCCCGGCAGCCATTGAAAACCGCAGCTTAAGGCAATGGCCACTAATACAATGTATCGAAAACTTTTCTTTTCCTCCATTACCGGCACAATAATTGCCAGAAACATTCCATAAATTGCAATTCCCAGTGCAGAACAAACCCCTTCAGGTAATACATTTCCCAATACCGATCCTAAAAAGGTACCTGCTGCCCAGCCAATATATGGGGTTGTAATCAGTCCAAACATATAGGTTCTTCCAACATTCTTTTCATTGTTCATGGCAACGGCAAATATTTCATCCGTATTTCCAAATCCAATCATCCAGCGATAAATCCCAGAAATAGAGTCATCCACTTTTTGGGACAGAGAAAGTGACATTAGTGCATAACGTAGATTGATTACAAACTGGGTCATAAACATTTCAATGTAAGCTCCTCCTGCCGTTATAATTCCAATTCCTGCAAATTGTCCTGCTGAGGTTAAATTAGTAATGGAAATAATCGTTGCCTGCCACCAGTTAAGACCACTTGTAACTGCCATGAGTCCGAACGTAAAGCTTACTGACAAATATCCCAATGCAATGGGAATACCGTCTTTTGCACCTTTTATGTATGTATTCATGTCCAAAATCCCACTTTCTCTTTCTCTGTTTTCCACACATTAATAGATAATACCACAAAGATGGAAATTTGCAAAGAAATGATTTTGAATTTTAGCAAAAAATAAACACAGAGAATCCGAAGCTATCTTTTCGGACTCTCTGCGTTATTAAATTACTGTATTTCGTTTAAATAGGTCTGCACCCGGTTCTGAATCAGATTTGCTGTCTCTTCCGCTGACTTCTGCCCCGAAAAATAAGCTCCCGTTTCTTCATCCATAATTTTCGTTACATTTTGGTCATAACGCATTACCTGATTTAACGATTTTAAGAAATTCATAACCTTCTCACACTCTTCATCCGTTACTTTTCCTATCTTTACTTCTTTTCCATCAATCATTGCCGTATCTTCATAGACTACTTCTTTTCCGTTTTCATCCTTATAGGTACTTGGCTTTTGTTCTTTTTCTTTCTTTTTCTCTAGGCTGGAAATCTTAACGGGCCATCCCCACTCCATTCCATCCTGGAATTCATCTAAAAAGAAAGTCTTTACAAATTCCCAGGCTGCATCTTGAAATTCAGATTTTGCAGAAATTGCAAGCTGTAAACCAGGAGAGATTGCTGAGCCATTTTTCTTTGCCGTTGGAAATCCTATAAAGGTAATATCTTCTCCAAAGGTAACTTTCTGCAATTGATGCATATCTTGAAAACTGTTGAGATAATTAACATTTAAAAGAACTTTGTCAGTTCGGTAATCCAGCTCTTCATTTTGCATTCCATCATCCATTGACACTGCCTCTGTTGCCATTCTTCCTTCCGGTTGAGCATCTTCTTTAAATTGATTTGCAAACTCTAGCAGGCGAATAAAATCCGGTGTATTAAAGTTACATTTTCCTGTTTCCCTGTCAATATATTCGTCCATGCATAAGTAATTACCATAATACATAATACTGCTCTTTGTCATGTCACCACTGAATACTTTTGTTCCCTTTGGTTTAGACGCCACCAGTTTCTCCAAATCTTCCATCGTCCATCCCATTTCACTTCCTACATTGGTTGTTTTTCCAACAATAGAAAATGGACTGAAGAATGGAACCATAGAATATAATTTTCCATTTTTTTCAAAGCATTTCATAATGTTTTCAAGATAGGCACTCTTATCAAAGTCCTTATCTTTTTCCATTACCTGGTTGAAGTCTACAAAAAGGCCCTTTGCCGCACAGCTATCAAAAGAACTGGTATCGGATACACATAAAATGTCCGGTACATCTCCCGATATAATGTCGGTATTTAATTTTTTGGAGCCTGCCATATAGTCATCTTCTGTGTTAAAGGTAGAATAATCCTTTAAGGTAATACGATATTTATCACTCTTTTTATTAAATTCGATTACCGCTGCACTTACCTGCATATCAACGTAAACCGCTGCCAGGGTGAGAATGGATTTTTCTATTACATCTTTTGGCTCAACTTTGGTAAGAACGGCAAGCTCTGTGGTATTTTTAAAGTAATTGTTTGTAGTGCACACGATACGTCCATCTGCAAGTGGTGCAATGGAGCCAATCATACTTCCATTAATATCCGAGTCAATCCAGTTAATTAATTTTGTCTTTTCTTTTGTATCTAAATTAAAACCATATAAGTCTGTATTATCTTTTAAAAATAAGTCATAGCCCGCTCCCTCACTGAAGGAGTAGTTATATACATTTCCTTCCAATTTTATGGGTTCGGAGAATTTCTTCTGATCCATAAGGTATTCCTTAATCTCACGGCTGGAATAATCCTGTCCATAAGCAGTTACCATCATTCGCCCGTCTTCTGTCATAAAGGCGCTATCAATATTGGCATCGTTTCCTGTTTTAATGGAATCCTTGTGTTTTCCGTCTTTATCGTAAATTTCAATGCTTTCATAGGCCATCAGGAATATATTATTTTCTTTGTCAATCAACATATTCGATGGATAAAAGTCTTCTTTTCCTTTTAGCTCAATAGAAAAAATCTCTTTTCCTTTTTCATCTACTTTTACAATAAAATTTTTATTTATATATTGTACGTTTTCTGGATCCGTTTTATCTTCTGTATAGGCAGACTTAAACATACAAAGATTGCCTTCGTTGTCAATTGCAAAATTGCTTATGTTGCTGTTTTCACCGGTTGCATTTTGCTTTATTTCATAAATTATCTTTTCATCGCCTCCGTCTGGATTTACAGAGCAGATTTTGTATCCGTAACTACTGGTTTCATCATATCCATCCATGTAAATACGTCCATTGCTTACTTTTACTTTATTGATGCTGCTCAATCCCGCCGGTGCCTTAAAATATTCTGCATGATAAACGTGTTCTTTATCCATTTTGACAGACTGGGAAGCCTTTTTATCCTTTCCTCCACAGCCGGTAAGCATACTGCCTGCCATTACAAAAGCCAGTCCTAATGCTAGACTTCTAGTGATTATACTTTTCTTCTTCATTTCTTTTTTCCTCCCATTTTTTCTTTTTTCTTTCTTCAACCTTTGAAAGTACCCATACTTTGACTCTTTCAAAGGTCCATTTTCTATTCTTAAATCGTTTGATGCCATACTGTATCAAAACAACCAGTGGCACAATGAAAAATATAAAGGATAACAACATACGAATGGCAGCAATGTTCTCTTTTGCCCTTGCAATGTTTTCCCAATAGGGATACTCTATATTTTTTCTTTGCATGGAACGCGAACCCATATTTTCCAAAACTTTAATAAGATTTATTGGCTGAAAACGATTGCTGTTTTCCAAAATTTCCACAGGCAATTCGCTTAAATCCGTCTCACTTCCTGTATTGGTGGATAAGTCCACTCCTCCAATACATTTCAAACCTTTTTGCCATGCGAACCCTTTGACCGGATTGGGAAGCAGCATTTCATAGCAATCAATCACTTCCTTTTTCCCATTTAGCTCCATTAATAACTCGTAGGGAGCGAAAATCGCAGGGCTGCTTCCATAAGCATCCGCTTCCTGTTTTCCTTTTTCCCGGCGGTAAACACCCGCCACCTTACAACTTTTTTCACCAATGGTAACGCTCATTCCCTCTACATCTGTAGAACCAAATAATTGCCAAGCCACTTCTTCTTCCAAAACCAACCGGTCTTTCATTACCTCCGTTGGAGAAAAGTAGTATCCATCCAGCATATTTAAAGGATGAAACAGAAAGAAATCTCCCCCAACGCCAACGATTTTTACTTTTTGTTTACTTTTTTTTCGGGTAATTTCAACGGATCCATTTCCGGAATAGGCATCAATCCAAAGTCTTCCATTCTTATGTTTTGCCTTTATCGAAGCTTCCTCCAGTGTCTTTCGAATGGAGCTTCGGTAATTATTGATGCTGCTTTCACTTGCTGCTGCGTCTTTTGTAAAAAAAGCTGAAATCTGTGCGTATTTCTCTCCATCGCTGCTCCAGCGCTCTGCCGCCTGCTGAGAAGTCAGATTCTGGCTTATTGTATGGGAGCCTGCCATACAAAGGGCACCTGCCAAAGCAAGAATCCCATAGCCAATAAGCTTTTTTATCCTTATCATGCGTCTCCTCCCTCAACCATTCTTACCTGCATACCTGGCTGAATAGGTTTGGTTGACGTAGAAATAACAAATTCACTTCCATTGATAGAACCACTGATTGCAGAATTTGTCTCATCGGCTACAATTACCTCAATGTTTAACCGGGTTGCCACATACCGGTTTCCCAGAGGACTGCTCTTTACCTGTACAGTTAGCAGAAATTTACCTTTATTATCCTCACGTATTGCGCTATTTGGAACAATGGTATCATAAAATCCACTTTTGTCTCCCACTGCCAGTTCCAAGGATTGGCCCAAGGTTACATCTCCGGTTACCGTAAAGACAAGAATTTTATTTTTTCCCGGATTCTCCGGATCATTTTTTATAGATGTCAACGTGGCTTTTATATCTGAGTTCCATATATTAAGAATCTCCGCAACGTTACCTTCCCTTACCTGAGCACTCTTTTCATTGGTAACCGTTAGCTTTGCGGTATACCCACGATCGGTTAATTGGATCACTGCCATGGGTGTTTCCGGTGCTGTTGTATCTCCGGCAACATAGCCTACGGTACTTACAACTCCTGCAACCTTGGAAACAATTTCATTGGTGGATGACGATACCTTTAAGCGGTTTACTTTCTTTTCCATCCTTGTTATTTTCTTCTTCATATTGGACGTTTCCAGGTTGGCTATTTGTTGTGCGTTAGAATCGGTTCCCTGGGTTTTTTCCAAGTCCGCAATCATCTTTTCGTAGGCTCGTTTTGCTGTCAAAGTTGCTTTCTGGGCATCCGGTAAGGTAATTCCCTTTTGAGCCTCTGCCAGCTCGGCTTCTCTTAGTTGTAATTGTGCATTGGCGTCAATTAAATTATCATTGGATTTTGCTTTTAATTCTTTGGTGTTTTCAATATTTAAGTCAATGGCATCTAGGTTCACCTGCTTTGCCTGGTCCAGATTTTCCTGTGCTTTATCCACTTCCTTTTTTGCATTTTTAATAATCAAAGTATAGTTTACTCCGGTATTGGGCATTCCTGCAATGAGTTCTAAGTTTTCTAAAGCATCCTTTGCTTTCTGTAATTCCTCTTTCTGCAGTTCTACATTGGTTGGATTCTTCACTTCTTTAGCACGGTCGCTCTCTAGCTTTACAACAATCTTATCATATTCGGCCATTTGCTTGGTATGTTTTGTAACCTCTTTTTTTCCTTCTTCTACTTTTTCTTTTGCAGAGATTACTTTTTTGTCATTCTTCTTTGCTTCTTTTTCTGCCTCCATGGCTTTTCTATAATCCTCTTTTGCAAATCCAATTTCTAAATTGGTCGTGCTATAATCCGGCATATCTTTTAACAATTTCTGCTGATAGTCAAAAATTGCCGTATCCAAAGCTTCCTGCGCTTCATCTAATGCGGTTCCATCGCTGTTGCCTAAAATGAAAAGCACCTGGCCTTTTTTTATGGTATCGCCTGCATGTACTTTAACTTCCTCTACAGAGCGTTTTTCTTCTATCTTAATTTCATATGGCTGTACGGCCTCAACCGTTGCAGTTCCTCTTACTCTGGATGCAACGTTACCAGAGTTTGTGTACTGTGCCGATACTTCCGGAAGGGAATAATTCATAATTGTATTTGAAAAAAATGTCAGTACTAACATAATTACCAAAAAAATAATCGCTATATTTTTTATCCAGTCTCTTCTTTTCTTCGCTTTATCTTCCATTTTTGCACCCAATGTCTACCACAAATATTTCTTGCAAAATTCACAATGTGGCATCCTTTCTATATTATATTTTATTTTATTTTAACGTTTCTATCCTTTTACTGCGCCTGAATATGCAATTCCCTCGATTAAATACTCTTCTCCATATAAAAACATCAAAAGCGCCGGTATCATATAAATAGTTGCTACGGCAAAGGCCAATCCAACTTCACCGGTATTAATCCTTGATAAAAATACGGACAATGGATACATTTCTTCATTAGAAAGTAAAATCAATGGCTGCTCTACCATATTCCAATAGTCAATAAAAACCAGAATAGCAACAGAAAACAAAGAACTTCTGCAAATAGGGACGCATACTTTTGAAAATATCTGCCATTCTCCGGCACCATCAATTTCTGCCGATTCAATCAGAGATGCTGGTATTCTTCTCATAAATTTTGTTAATAAGAAAACACTAAAGGGAGCAAAAAATCCCGGTAATAAAATTGCCCATCTTGTGTCTATAATTCCCAGCCATTTTGAAACCAGAAAGTTAGGAACTAAGGTTACCTGATATGGCATCAGCATAAGAATAATATAAACAAAAAATATAATTTCTTTCAGCCGCCCTCGAAACCGTGTAAAGCTATAGGCGGCCCCTGAGGCAATCAAAAGCTGAAATATAACAATGGGTGCTACTAAAATCACCGAATTCCAAAATTTAAGCAAATATTCCGGACTTTTGAACAATACCGTTATGTACTGGCTAAAGCTTACCATATCCGGAATAAATTTCAAGTTTACTTTTTCTGAAATATAGGTCTTCTTTCCATCTTTTTTATCACTTGCATTATCTAAAATTGCCCCATAGTTTGCTTTGATTTCTGTAGCTGACATAAAAGAATTTGCCATTGTTAAAATCGTTGGCATAAGAAAAAGGACTGCAAAGCCTGCTGCAATTAACGTTCGAATTCCTCTTCGAATATACTGTTTTTTTAATGTCATCCTTCTACGTCCTCTCCAAACTTATTCTCTGTGAAAAACAAAATTCCTATTATAATCACCATTACAATTGCCATTAATATGGCTGCTGAAGACAATTTTTGATAATCCATGGATTTGAATGTATTATTCATAAAGTTCTGAAGCATATACAGGGTATCATAGGGATAATCCCCCGTTAGTAAATATACTTCTCGAAATATTTTAAAGGAATTAATCAAAGATAGTATGGTTACAAATAATATGGTAGGAGAAAGATAACGTAGTTTGATATAGAAAAATTGAACAAAACCACTGGAGGTATCCAAAGACGTAACCTCAATTAATTCTCTTGGGATATTTCCCAGTGCTGCCATAAATAAAATCATGTCATATCCTAGATTTTTCCACAGAAACAAGATAACAATTACAATCTGGCTGTAATCCGACTTTAACCAGTCAATTGGCAGCATTCCAAAGTTAGCCAAAGCACCATTAACCGCTCCGTTATAATGAAATAGCACCTGCCATATCAAAACAATGGATGCCACCGGAACCATCATTGGGCTTAGAAAAAATGTACGAAACTGGCTCTTAAATGGAATTCTGCTATCCAAAAGCACTGCTAAAATGAGAGATAAGACTACCGCAAGAGGCACAACAACAGCGGAAAATACTGCGGTATTCTTTGCCGCCTGTAAAAAAGCCTGGTTGTGCATTACACTAATAAAATTATCTAAAAATACAAACTCATGATGAATGGGATTGTCTACCACTGCATAATACATAACCACAAAAAATGGTAATACAAAAAACACCAAAAGTCCTAGTAAACTAGGACTTAAAAAAGCCATTGCCTTAATTTTTTTCTTCCTACGTTCTTTCACTTTTATCACTCCTACTTTACATCTATCCTCATTTTATGGGAATGCTCTCTTCAATGCAAGTTAATTTCCCTTAACATTTCTTACTTTTTCCTTACTTCACTATTTTTGTTCCTGCCTCTCCGGATAAGGTATTCCCTGCTTTTTCAAGGGATGTAATATAGGCGCACCGGCTTTTTTTCTGTGAAACAAATGCTTTGCAGGCCTCTACCTTTGGCAGCATACTTCCCGGTGCAAACTGTCCTTCTTTTATATATTGATTTATTTTTTCCAAATTCATTTCTTTTACTTCTAGCTGCGCAGGTTCATTAAAATGAAGGAAGACCCGGTCAACAGCAGTGAGTATCATAAGAATATCCGCATCCACATCCTCCGCAAGTTTTTCACAGGTCCTGTCTTTATCAATAACAGCGGCAATCCCCTTAAGACCCTCTTTTGTCTCTATTACAGGGATACCTCCCCCTCCGGCTGCAATGACTATTTTTCCACTCTCCATTAGTTCTTTAATTGTTTCAATCTCTACAATTCGTTTGGGAAGAGGAGAGGGAACCACTCTTCGGTATCCCCTTCCTGCATCTTCTTTAAACAAATACCCTTTTTCTTTTTCCATGGCTTCTGCTTTTTCTTTTTCTAAAAATTCTCCAATGGGTTTGGTTGGATTTTTAAAAGCTTTGTCCTTTTCGTCTACCACCACCTGGGTAACTAAACAAACTACCGGCTTCTCTATTCTTCGTTTTCTAAGTTCTCCTTCTATGGCCTGCTGCAGATGATATCCAATATATCCTTGTGACATAGCACCGCATTCAGGGAAAGGCATATTTTCTTTTTCCATCGCCAGGTGTATCATACCAACCTGAGGTCCGTTTCCATGCCCGACAATTACGGTATTCCCCTGTTCCACCAGATCTACCAGCGTCTTTGCTGTTTTTTTTACTAAATTTAATTGTTCCTTTGGGGTGTCTCCAAGTGCATTTCCTCCAAGTGCTACTACTATCTTTTTCTCTTTCATTTTTAAAGCTCCCTTCCATTTCATTTCTGAACATAGTTTGCCCTTATTTTGAAAGAAAAACAGATGCAGTTTTTCCCAGTTTTTATTAAATCTTACGTGTATATTCTTTTAGCCATACCTTTTCTTCTGTGGTCAGAAAGGGAGAAATTTTCTCATAAACCATCTCGTGATAGTCATTCAATTCTTCTCTTTCTTTTTTTGACATTTCTTCCGGAAGAATTCCATCCAAATCAATAGGTGCATAGGTTATATTTTCAAAATACATAAATTGACCATATTCATTTTTATCTCCCTTCATACAAATCAATTCATTTTCTGTACGAATACCATACTCTCCTTCCAGATAAACACCCGGTTCATCCGTTGTTATCATGCCTTCTTCTAAAGGTGCACTGTCATTTCTTTCAGGAACGATTTTCCACCGAAATCCATTGGGACCCTCATGAACATTGAGTAAATACCCTATTCCGTGTCCGGTTCCGCATTTGTAATCCAGTCCCAGATCCCATAAGGGTCCTCTGGCTAAAATATCCAGGTTAGTTCCGGTACAGCCATATAAAAAGTTGGCTGCAGCAAGGTTTAAGTTGGCGCATGCTACTGCAGTAAAATGTAGCTTTTCTTTATGAGAAAGAGTTCCAAGTGCCATGGTTCTGGTAATATCTGTGGAACCTTCATAATAATGACCGCCGGAATCAACCAATAAAAATCCCTGCTCTTTCAATTCGATATCCGATTCTTCCGTGGCAGAATAGTGCATCATGGCTGCATTTTTACCATATGCGCTAATGGTATCAAAGCTCAACTCAATAAATCCTTCCTGCTCTCTTCTTCTTTCTTCTAAATAATCGGATGCACTCATTTCTGTGATTTTATCTTTTCCAATGTTTGTTTTTAGCCAGTACATAAATTTTGTAAAGGCAACTCCATCTTTTATATGTGCCTTTCTTGTATTTTGAAGCTCGGTTTCATTCTTCACTGCCTTCAAAAACAGAGTAGGATTCTTTTCATCGAGTACTTTCACTTCCTTTGGCAAAGAATGACAGATTCTGAAATTCACACAGCTTTTATCCATTAATACCACTTCTTCTTTGGACAGTTTCGGCAAAACCTCATATATTTCTTTGTATTCTTTTACCCTAATCTTATTTTCTTTTAAATGTGCTAAAACAGTAGGATTGAGCACCTCTTTGTTAACAAACCAGTCGCTTTCCTTTTGTGTAATCATGGCATAAGAAAGAACCACAGGAAAACTGCTAATGTCATTTCCCCGAATATTAAATAGCCATGCAATATCATCAAGGGAAGTCAGTATATGAACCGTTGCACCTTTTTTCTTCATCGTTTCCCTTACTTCTTTTAATTTTTCACTTGCCGTTTTACCGGCATACTTTACCTCTAGTACATAACTTTGTTCTTTGGAAAATTCCGGTCTGTCTGTCCATATACTATCAATTAAATCTTCTTCTACCTGTAAAGTACCTTTTTTTTCTTCTACTATTTTCTCAAAGTCAGCCCCTAGTTTTGCGTTTATAACTCTTCCATCAAAGCCAAGACTTTCCCCTTCTTTTAAGGTATCCTGAATAAATTCCCTAATCGTTGGAACTCCTTCTTCTCCCATTGGATAAAGTTTTATTCCACTGCCTTCCAGCTGTGCCGCTGCCTGAATAAAATATCTGCCATCCGTCCAAAGTCCGGCCTGATCCATAGTA
This sequence comes from Acetivibrio sp., assembly GCA_036658435.1. Taxonomy (GTDB): domain Bacteria; phylum Bacillota; class Clostridia; order Lachnospirales; family Lachnospiraceae; genus DIGJ01. The sequence goes on along the minus strand of JAVXEO010000001.1, from coordinate 19,156 downwards.
ATTACCGCGGTTCCTGCGGAACCGGTAAATCCACTTATATACTTTCTGGCTTTAAAATAATCTCCTACATACTCCGATTCATGAAAATCAGACGTAGGTACTACATAAATGTCTATCTTTCTCTTTTTCATTTCTTCTCTTAAATTTTTTACACGTTGTAATATGGTATCCATAAGCAGCCTCCTTGTAGCTATTCTATCCATTTTTATTTATTGTTTTCATTTCTTTTGTACAGAGCAAAGCCACAAAAAAAGCAGCTATTCCTGCTGATAGCTTTGCAAAAATCAAAGCTCCCACCCACTGGGGTTGCGTTCCCATTGTAAATCCAAGCTGTGCTCCAAATACAGAGCCTGCGGATACCAAATAGGCTACACAGGCAACCTTTCCTTTGGGTTTCATATCTTTTATCATTAGAAAGACCGGAAGTATGGTAGCTAATGCGATTATAACTCCTGCAATTGCGTTGGCATCCAGTCCCATTCTTTTTCCTATTTTTTGAAATGGTTTTTCCATAATTTTTTGTAAAAGATGGGTAATGGGCAGACTCCCCAGAAGAACAATGCAAATGCTTACTATTGTTTTCATTGCTTCTTCCAAATCACCCAGTCCCGGAATCCATTCCCTCCCAGTAAGATAGGCAAATGCACTTATCATCAAACCAAAAATTGTGATTTTTTTGATTCCCAAACCAAATACAAGAAAAAAATGCTCCATTTTTTCCGGAATTTTATAAAGTCCAATAATAAGCACTCCGGATAAGAAAAGGATAGGTATATTATTACACAGAATCAAAGAAATTGGAAGACCCACTGTGAGGCCTCCCACCATTGTTCCAATAGGCATTGTTGCTAAACCAATCATCAGACCCTTTGAAAAATAAGAATAGTCTTCCTTATTTATCATCCCAAATCCTATGGGAATTACAAATACCAAAGTACATCCAAACATAGATGCTACAATAATTCCACTGTAAATGCCCAGCAACGGGTTTTGTGCTAATTCCATTGCCAAAGGGTAGCCTCCCATATCAATAGCCAGAATGCTTGCAAACATGGAGGGGTCTGCACCAATCAGGCGGTAAAATGGCAGTATCACCGGCTTTAAAAGTTTTGCAATCAAGGGAGCAAGACATATAATTCCTGCCATGCTAAGGCCCAATGTCCCCAGAAATGAAAATCCTTCTTCGAATTTTTTTCCATATCCTTTTTTGTTTCCAAGGAGGAGGTCTACTCCGCCCAAAATTACTCCTCCTGCCATAACATACATAATAACATCATTGACTGACAACCTTTCTTCCCTCCTTTATTTTTGCGTCCTTCTATCGAAAATTTTGTACCATAAGCTGTACCGATTCCATTCCATTGTATTCATTTACATTGAGCTGAAAAATCAGATCCATTCTTATACTTTTTCGATTTTCCAGTAAATCTTCTACTGCCTCTTTTCCATATTTCTCCTGCACACGTTCTAAAAATGCAAGATGGTTTTGAAAAATCATAGCGGTATAGTTACCTTTAAAGGAATCCGTTTTAACCTGTAATTTTAACACATTTTTATTCTTTCCTAAAATTTTTGCGCCTAAAATTTCAACATTTTTTAGGGCAAATAAAGGTTTTTCATTTCCTCTTCCATAAGGTTTTAGTTCCTCCATTTCCTCAATTAAGGAAAGATTTATTTTTTCAAAAGGAAGTACCATATCAAATGAAATCTTAGGGCATAAATCCTCTTGTGTCAGGGTTGTATTTTGATTTAACTCTTTTCTTAGTTCTTCTACCTTCTCATAGTCAAGGGATATACCAGCTGCCATAGGGTGTCCGCCAAATTTATTTAGTAAATGTCTGCACTTTGTAAGTTCCTCAAACATGTTATATTCTTCAATGGAACGACCGGAACCTTTCACCCCCTCCTTTGCATTCGTCAAAACTATGGTTGGTTTATAATACCGTTCTTTCAAACGTCCCGCAATAATTCCTGCCAGACTTTCATGACAGTCTTCCACATACACGACCAGAATTTTATCCCTGCTTCTATCTGTGTTTTCTACAATTTCTATGGCTTTTTCCAGCCCTTTTGCTGTCATATCTTTCCTTATATCATTTAGCTCCTTTAATTCTTTTGCCAGTTTTTCTGCCCTGTCCTTTTCTTTTGAAAGGAGAAGTTCCAAACTTAGTTTTGCCGACTCTAAACGTCCGGATGCGTTGATACAAGGACCTATTACAAAGCCAAAATGATAGGGATCAATTTCTTTTCCCGTCAATCCGCACTCCTTAATAAGGGCTTTCAGTCCTATGTTTTTTGTTTTTTGGAAACATTCAATTCCTTTTTTTACAATTGCACGATTTTCATCCTTTAAATCCATAACATCACATACAGTTGCAATGGCTGCAAATTCCAGAAGTTCCAATCGCTTTTCCCGGTCAATGGAACATCGGTCATATAAAGCCTCTACTAGTTTAAAAGCAACGACTCCACCACAAATTCCTTTAAATGGATAGGCACAGTCCTTCTGCTTTGGATTTACCACCGCATCCCCAGGAGGAATTCCTTCTGCTAATGGAATATCATGATGGTCCGTAATGATCACGCTCCGTCCATTTTCTTTTGCAAATGCAATTTCTTCTCCTGCAGCAATTCCATTGTCACAGGTAAGAATCGTATCTATTTCGTCCCTTATGCAGGCGGTAATGATCTCTTTGTTAATTCCATATCCATCTTTGATGCGATCCGGAATCTCATAATCTACCTTTGCTCCACAAAGTTCCAAACCGGTCATTAAAATATAGGTTGCCATAACACCATCTACATCATAATCTCCAATAATGCGTATGGTTTTTCCTTCTTTTATTTTTTGGATTAAGATATCGCAGGCCCTTTCCAAATCCTTCATTTCCAGTGGATTGTGCATATTTTTCAGGGAAGGATGTAAATATGCCTGCATTTCTTCATTGCCGGTAATTCCACGGTTTACAATAAGCTGTGCTATTACCGGATTGATCTGATGTGTTCCACCAATTAAGTCAAAATCACCCCTGCTATTTTTTATAAACCACTTTTCTTCCATACCGTTTTCACCCTATTCTTATTGATTTCTCTTCTCAAAACAATTTTGTAAAAAAACGGGAATCTAAGAAAAACTTCTGAGATTCCCGCTTTTTATTCTATCTAATCATCACTTTTCACTTCATTTTTTTACTTTTTTAAAGTTCTTCCTTTCAGTAAGTACCACATAGTACCTGAAATACATACAGAAGAATATCCTCCGGCAATGATACCGGCAATCAGTGGAATTGCAAATTCACGAACCGAATCCACTCCCAAAATAGCCAGCATTAAAACCATAATCAAGGTCGTTAATGAAGTATTAATACTTCTTGAAAAAGTTTCGGTTATACTCTTGTTAACTACATTTGCAAGAGCTTCTTTTGTTTTAACAGAGCCTCTATTTTCACGAATACGGTCATAAATTACAATGGTCGCATTAATGGAGTATCCTACAATGGTAAGCATACAGGCAATAAAGGTATTGCCTACTGAAATTTTGGCTACTGCGTAAACCATAAGTACCACTAAAACATCATGAAGTAAGGCAATGACTGCACCTGCACCAAAGGTGATGTCTTTAAAACGAATCCAGATATAGATCAGCATACAGATACTTGAAATAATAACCGCAATAACTGCGTCTTTTTTCATTTCACTACTTACCGAAGCGCTGATACTTTCTGTTTTAATCTTACCTTCATCTACCTTAAAATCACTTACTAAAGTAGCTTCCATCTCTTTTCTTTGATCCAGACTCAGTTCACTTGTTTTAACAATTAATGCGTTGGCATCCTGAACCTTAGAAATCTCCACGTTGGAGCCTGCAACTTTTTGGAAAGCTGCTTCAATTGCTTTTTGGGTATCCTTTGTGATTTCTTCATTAAAAGTGATTTCTGTGGAGGTTCCACCTCTAAAATCAAGACCATAGTTTAAGGTTGCTCCGGTCTGTGCTTTATTTACGAAAAGCATTACGATACCAAATACAATTAATACTATGGATACCGCATATGTTTTTTTCATATTTCCAATGAAATTCCAAGATTTTGTTTCTTTCTTTACGCCATAAAATTTAACCTCATCGCAACCCATATTATAGAATGCGTTCAGTAAAAGTTTGGTAATAACCAGCGCTGTAAACATGGATAAAAGAATACCAATTGCTAAAGTAGTAGCAAATCCTTTGACCGTACCGGAACCCAGAAAATAAAGAACCGCTGCCGCAATTAATGTTGTTACATTTCCATCTACAATGGCAGACAGGGCTTTATCAAAACCAAGTTTGATTGCAGAGCGAACTGTTTTTCCTGATCCCAGCTCTTCTTTGATACGTGTGAAAATAATGACATTGGCATCCACCGCCATACCAATAGAAAGGATAATACCCGCAATACCCGGAAGTGTTAAGGTAACATCCAAAAGGTTTAAAATAACCATTTCCGCCGTAATATATAAGATCAGGGCAATACTTGCAACGACTCCTGGTATACGATATAAAACGATCATAAAGAGAATGATAAGTACAAATCCAATGACACCTGCAAGCAAACTTGTTTGAATGGCTTCTAATCCAAGCTTTGCTCCTACTACGTTAGAACGAATTTCTTTTAATTCCAAAGGCAATGCTCCAATACGAATAACCGAAGCCAGCTCTTCTGCTTCCTGAAATGTTTCTTGTCCGCTGATTATAGCAACTCCATCGGAAATAGCACTGGAAACTGTTGGAGCTGAAATCGTCTTTCCATCATACACAATGGCAATTTTTTTACCAATATTGGCTGCCGTTGCCTCTGCAAATTTATTTTTTCCGCTGTCATTTAATGTAAGTTTTACAACATTCTCGCTTAAACCACTTCCCTGGCTTTGCTGCGTTGTTGCTTCTGCTGTCTGAATATCAGATCCTTCAATTACCAGTTGATTGCTTTCATCATAAAATTGAATGGATCCTGCCTTACCCAATGCTTCTAAAATTGCATTTGCATCGGTAACACCTGGAATATCAATATTGATACGGTTAATACCTTCTTGATAAACTTGTGCCTCTGTACTGTAGGTTTCCGCACGTTTCTGCATCTTATAAACAGTATCTGACATTTCCTCTGTTGTTGGATTATCCACACTTGTTTCATATGTAATGCTTACACCACCTGCTAAATCCAACCCCAAACGAATATTTTCAGTGCTTCCTTTATGACCCTTTCCAATCCCTATCAGTGCCACATAGGAGCAAAGTGCAATAGCTGCTGCTATTAGAAGAATATGCAGCCAGCCTTTCTTTGTTTCTTTCATTTTCTTTTCTCCTTTTCATTTTCATTTTTCACGCTTGTCCACATAAATTATAATTGAGGGCAAAACATCCACGCAATATAATATCACAATTCTGTAAATTTGTCACCTACTCTGCTTCGCTTTCCGCCGCTTTTATCATAATTGCACATTCCACGCGCTTACGCTGTAATTCACAGCCAATATCATAAGCATCATGAATGTTTCCCTGAAGATTATATGCATTCGCCGCACAGCCGCCACTGCAGTAATATTTTGCAAAGCAATCCTGACATTTTGGTTTGGAATATACGTTGCATTCTTTGAAGGATTCTTGGATATCCATACGTTTTATACCCTCATCTACATTTCCCATCCGAAATTCTTCCATTCCTACAAATTGATGGCAAGGATATAAATCTCCCCAAGGAGTTACCGCTAAATACTCCGTACCGGATCCGCATCCAGATAAACGTTTTGCAACACAAGGTCCACCGGTCAAATCAATCATAAAATGAAAAAAGTTAAAACCCTTTCCTTCTTTTTTTCTTTTTATCATTTCTTTTGCCAGGCGATCATATTCTTCACAAATTTGTGGAATATCACCTTTTTTAATTGCATAAGTTTCTTCCGGAAGGGAAACAACCGGTTCCACTGATATCTGCTTAAAGCCTAAATCTGCAAGATGGAGAACATCTTTTGAAAAATCCAGATTGTAGTGGGTAAACGTTCCCCGTACATAATAATTGCTTTGATTTCTGCTTTCTGCCAGTTTTTTGAACTTGGGCAAGATTAAATCATAGCTTCCTTTATTATTCCGGCTTGGCCGCATATAATCATGAACTTCCTTACGTCCATCAATGCTTAGTACTACATTTGCCATTTCTTTATTTGCAAATTCCATATTGTCCTCATCCAATAGCACGCCATTGGTAGTTAAGGTAAAGCGGAAATTTTTATTGTGAAGTTTCTCCTGTTCTCTTCCATAAACCACCAATTGTTTTACTACGTCAAAGTTCATAAGAGGTTCTCCACCAAAAAAGTCTACTTCTAAATTTCTTCGGTTTCCGGAGTTCTGAATGAGAAAATCCAAAGCTTTTTTCCCCACTTCATAAGACATAAGTTCCCGATGTCCCTTATATTCCCCCTCCTCTGCAAAGCAATAACGGCACTTTAAATTACAGTCATGTGCAATATGAAGGCATAACGCTTTCACAACGGTTGGTCTTTTCTTTACATCAAAAATATACTCTTTATAAATATCCTCTGAAAAAAGAGAGCCTCCTTCTTTCAATTCTTCAATTTCTGATAAGACTTCTTTAATTTCTTCTTCGGTAACCTTACCCGTCTCCTGCTTTTCAAGCATTATCTTTATAATCTCTGCCTTACTCTTAGATTCATAAAGAGAAATTATGTCATAGGTCAACTCATCTACTACATGAACACATCCGCTGTTTACATCTAAAACGATATTGTATCCATTGTTTTTGTACTGATGTACCACAATATTACTCCTTTCTAATAGCCTTCCAGCTATAAAAGAAGGGGCTTTGCAAGCAACGCCCCTTCTTTTATCCATATATTTAATTTAGAATGCAGAATTATTTATTCTCGCAACTCTGATTTCCTACTGTACAAGATGTCTTGCAAGCAGACTGGCAGGACGTCTGGCATTCACCGCATCCACCTTTTTTCATGGATTCTTTTAAATTTCTTGTATTCAGTGTCTTAATATGTTTCATTCTATGTACCTCCTTCTTTCAAGTAATTCCTTACACATTTTATGATTATATCACGTTTTTTGGAAAATAGAAAGCGTTTTTTAGAAACTTCCTTTGCTATAGAACCAATCCCTCCTTTAGCTTATCATTCCCCCAAGCATTCCCCCAAATCCACACATTCCTAAAACAGATAGCACCGTTCCCGCCCGTTCAAATAAGGAAGGGCTCAAAATAAGGGAAATTATAAAAATTACGCAAAAATAAATTCCTCCCAACAAAGCTCCCCATATGAATTTTTTACTATTTTCTCCCTTTCCTAAAAAAAATCCTCCCAGAAGTGGGGATATTATGTATGAAAATAGAATTCCTACTTTTATGACACCCTCCGGTGGGCTTATCTTATATAATACAAATGCCAGTATCAGTAAAAAAATTCCCGTAACTATATAAGAAGCCAATAACCCTTTCAAGATCCTTTTGACACGCTTCATTTTTCCCTCCTATAAAAACATGCTCTTTTCCTATCTTAATATATTATTTTTTTTAAAGAAATATACCTTTTTCCGAAGAGTGTTTCATAAAGAATCCTTGCATATCGTATAATCCCATCACTATATTGTTGGCTTTTTCCTTACAGCAGGGGTATAATTAAGGCCAAAGAGACAGGTGACAGTCATTTTAATGAATAAAATACAGACGGTCTCTACTGTAAGAAAGGACTTGCCCTATGCGATATATTGATTTACATGTACACTCCACTATGTCAGATGGTACGCTTTCTCCTCATGAAATTGTATCGTTAGCCGTAGAAAAAAATTTAGCTGCCATTGCTCTTACCGATCACGATACTATTTCCGGTGTTGCCGAAGCCATGGAGTCCGCCCAGCAATTTAATAAACAGGGTATTTCCATTCAAGTTATTTCCGGTGTGGAAATCTCCGCTGCCTACCGGCATTCTGATATTCATATTCTTGGTTTATATGTGGATACCACAAAGGAAGTTTTAATAAACAGATTGGCGAAGGCCTGCTCCGAACGAGAACAGAGAAATAAAAAAATGGCAGCAAATTTATGTACTGCCGGACTGGATATTACCATTGAAGAATTACGAAAATATAATGGGGATGCCGTACTTACAAGGGCTCATTTTGCCAGTCTCCTTTGCAAAAAAGGGTATGTCCCGGATATGAAATCTGCCTTTACAAAATATCTCAGTGATAAAAGTCCTTATTTTGTTCCACGAAATTATATTTCTCCGGAAGATGCCATTGCTCTTATCCGATCTGCAGGGGGAATTCCGATTCTGGCTCATCCCCTTCTCTATAAGCTGAGTGAAAAAGAAGTACGTTCTCTTGTACTTCAGCTAAAGAATTCAGGTTTAATGGGAATTGAAGCAATTTATTCCGGCAATGTCAGTAACGATGAATCCTTTGTTCGTTCTCTTGCTAAAAAATACGATCTTCTAATTTCCGGAGGTTCTGACTTTCACGGATCCGTAAAACCTAAAATTTCCCTTGGAAGTGGACGAGGCCATCTAAAAGTGCCGGAGACTCTGCTCCTTCCTTTAGAACGTTCTCTTTTGGACTTACATAAAGAGGAGTTTTAGAAAAATACTTTTTCTAAAACTCCTCTTTGCTTTTGAATTAATTTTCTGTTGGTTTTTCAACTTCCGTAATGGCATCTTTTTTCATTGGAATTCTACAATTTTTGTTGTTACCAAATTCCACAATTACCACTTCATCCATAACATCAATTACCACACCATAAAATCCACTGTTTGTAAGAATGCTGTCCCCAGATGCAATGGTGGTAAGTAAAGCGGCATGTGCTTTTTGTTGTTTTTTCTGTGGGCGAATCATGAAAAAGTAAAAGATTCCGATTAATGCTACAATGTAGATGATCATAAATGCAGTTCCACCTACTCCTGATGTTGCTAATACTGGTAAAAAATTCATATTTGTTTCCTCCTAAAGTTAATTATCGCCTTCTAAAAATCCGGCTAATTTTTGGTTTTTATATTCCTTATACCTTCCCTGTTCAATGGCATTTCTAATTTCTTCCATCATGTTATTATAAAAATACAGGTTATGCATTACAAGAAATCGAAGTCCTAACATTTCCTTTGCCTTTAATAAATGCCGGATATAAGCTCTGCTATATTTCTGGCACACGGGGCACTGGCATCCTTCTTCCAGGGGTTTTTCATCCAGTTCATATCTGGCATTGAGTAAGTTCATCTTTCCATGATTCGTATAGGCATGTCCATGTCTTCCATTTCTTGCCGGATATACACAATCAAAAAAATCCACCCCTCTGTCTACGGCCTCTAAAATATTGGCAGGTGTTCCCACTCCCATTAAATAAGTAGGTTTTTCCAAAGGAAGATAAGGAACCGTCCTTTCAATGATATTATACATTTCTTCATGAGATTCTCCCACTGCCAAGCCACCCAGAGCATAGCCGTCCAAGTTCAATTCAGAAATTCGTTTTGCATGTTCTATACGAATATCTTCATAAGTACCACCTTGATTAATTCCAAACAGCATCTGTTGGTTATTAATGGTATCTTCCAGACCATTTAACCGTCTCATTTCAATCTGGCAGCGTTTTAGCCAGCGTGTTGTTCGATCCACCGAATTCTCCATATATTCTCTGGCAGCTGGATGAGGTGGACATTCATCAAATGCCATGGCAATTGTAGAGGCCAGATTCGACTGAATCTGCATACTCTCTTCCGGTCCCATAAATATCTTTCTTCCGTCAATATGCGAATTAAAGTATACGCCTTCTTCTTTAATCTTGCGAAGACCCGCCAGTGAAAATACCTGAAATCCACCGGAGTCCGTAAGAATTGGTTTATCCCAAACCATAAATTTATGGAGACCACCCAGCTGCTTAATGACCGTATCTCCGGTTCTTACATGAAGATGATACGTATTTGAAAGCTCAACCTGCGTCTTCAGTCCCTGAAGATCCTCCGTAGAAACTCCGCCCTTGATTGCGGCAGCTGTACCTACATTCATAAATACCGGTGTCTGGATCGTTCCATGCACGGTTTTGAATTCTCCCCGCTTTGCTTTTCCATCACGACATAATAGCTTATACATAACTTTACCTTTCTAGTTCAAATTGCTCAATATCTCAAGTATACCGTCTCCATCCTTCTTTTTCAACTATTTTATAAAAATTTAACGGTCTGCATCTTTTCTTTCTTGTATTTTTTCAAAATTTCATCTGATTTTCTATTTAAGCCAAAAACAGAGTCAAGAAAGTTCCGATTTCCTTGACTCTGTTTTTACATTTTATGCCATAGCATATTTTTTTAAAGTACTTTCAAAATTTCGATCATATCCCATGCAAGTAACGGATAATGCTCTTGTTAAGTCCATGCTTAAAACTCCCAGCAAAGATTTTGCGTCCACTATAAAGCGATTGTAAAATATATCAATGTCAAAATTACATTTTTCTGCTTCTCTTACAAACTCTTTTACGTCATTTGGTCCATTAAGTTTAATTGTAGCATCCAACTTATTCACATCCTTCTAATAAAAAACGTCGACATTTACCATGACTCCTAAGTCCGAGATTATATTTTATCACATTTCAAGCAAACGTCAAGTTTTTTTTCAGCCTTCCTCCCAGGAAAGGGCACAACGCACAGCTTTTTTCCACCCCTTCATCTTTTTTTCCCGAAGCTCTTCTTCCATATGAGGTTCAAACGTCTTAGAAAGCATCCAGTTTTCTTTAATGTCACTTTTGTTTTTCCAATAGCCTACTGCAAGCCCTGCTAAGTAAGCCGCCCCAAGAGCCGTTGTTTCTATACATTGTGGACGTGCCACCATAACATTTAAAATATCCGCCTGAAACTGCATTAAAAAATCATTCGCCGATGCCCCACCATCTACCTTTAGTGTCTTTAAACGAATGCCGGAGGTGTCTTCCATAGCCACAATTAAGTCTGACACTTGGTAAGCAAGGGATTCTACCGTTGCGCGAATGAAATGTTCCTTTGCCGCTCCTCTGGTTAATCCTACAATAGTTCCTCTGGCATATTGATCCCAATAAGGTGCACCAAGTCCCGTGAATGCAGGAACAACATATACCCCTGCCGTGTCCTCTACTGCATTACAGTATTCCTCCGTCTGGGCTGCCGTACGAATCATTCGAAGCTCATCTCTCAGCCATTGAATGGCTGCCCCTGCAATAAAAACACTTCCTTCCAGTGCATATTCCACTTCTCCTCCCATACCGATTGCTATGGTTGTCAATAATCCGTTCTCTGATTTTACTGCTTTTTTTCCTGTGTTCATAAGTAAAAAGCATCCCGTTCCATATGTATTTTTTACTTCACCTTCTTCAAAGCAGCACTGGCCAAATAGCGCCGCCTGCTGATCTCCGGCCGCTCCGGCGATTGGGATTCTCCCACCCACTACATCCGGTGATGTATAGCCATATACGCAGCTAGATGGCATAACCGTTGGAAGCATCCCTTCCGGTATTTGTAATTCCTTTAGAATCTTTTCATCCCATTTTAAGTTGTGAATATCAAAGAGCATGGTGCGAGAAGCATTGGTAACATCTGTCACAAAGGTGGTTCCCTTTGTAAGGTTCCAAATCAGCCAGGTATCTACCGTTCCAAAGAGAAGTTCTCCTCTTTTGGCACGCTCTCTTGCCCCTTTTACGTGGTCTAGTATCCATTTTATCTTTGTACCTGAAAAATAAGCATCCGGTATAAGTCCCGTTGTTTCATGAATATAGGTATTCATCCCTTTTTCATTTAAATCATCAATCATACCGGAAGTTCTTCGGCACTGCCATACAATGGCATTATATATAGGTTCTCCGGTTTCTTTATCCCACACAATCGTAGTTTCTCTCTGGTTTGTAATTCCAATGGCTGCAATATCATCATGAGACACACCAATCTTTCCCATGGCTTCTACCATAACACTAAATTGAGAAGACCAGATTTCTCTTGGATCATGCTCTACCCAGCCTGGTTGTGGATAGATTTGGGTAAACTCCTTTTGTGCCACACTGCAGATGGTTCCCTGTTTATTAAACAACACACATCTTGAACTGGTTGTTCCCTGATCGAGTGCAATTACATACTGTCCCATAAGCTCCTCCCATACTATTTCTTTTGTACTTTCTTTGTTGCGACCATATTTACATTAGTTCCTGCTATTCCTTTTACAATAACATCTCCTATATTTACCGGTGCTACTACCTTAATTCCTTTTAACTCTTTCATACATTCTCTTATCTTTTCCTTGGGGATATCCCCCTGTGTTTTTACGGAAACCATAGGAATCTTACCATTTTCCACCATAACACTGGATGTCACAATTCTTGTTGGGTTGGTACATTCTTTTCTTCCATACTGTTCCCCTCGAATACAGGTATTTCCTTCTACTTTTGTAACCTTTTCTCCGTCCAAAGTCACGGACAGCATACACCCCAAAGGACATCCTATACATATTAAATCTTTTTTTGTCATAGGTCAATCCTCCCTGATTCTTATGGTAATATTTTTCAAATCTTTATAGGCTAAAATTTCTTCTTTCTTAAGTTTAATCTCTTCCATTTCTCCCGGAGCCATTACTTTTTTCTTTCTGTGAATCACTTCTTTGTCATTAAAAGAAACCGAAAGATAAGAGTCTTTATAGACAGCACCTACACGAAAACGCAGAGTAATTATATTTTCCATGTTATCCGGATTGATATATTTTGGAACCGTATACCGCACTCCATCACAGGCAGAAAGTATAATCTGGTTTCCTTGTTTTAAATCACCTTTTACATATTTTGCGGCATTTCTTCCTGCCGCCTCGGCTTCTTCTGTTACATAATCCACCAAATCATGTACGTGCAGCACATTTCCACAGGCAAAAATACCTTCTATACTTGTTTCAAGACTTTCGTTTACCTCTGGGCCGGAAGTGACCGGAACCATCTTAATGTCCAAATTGCTAGTCAGCTCATTTTCAGGAATCAAACCTACCGATAAAAGCAAAGTATCACAGGAATAGTATTCTTCGGTTCCCTTTCTTGGCTTTCGATTCTCATCTACCTGCATAATGGTGACTCCCGTTACGCGGTCTTTTCCATGAATTTCTGTAACCGTATGGCTTAATTTCAAAGGAATATCATAGTCATCCAGACATTGTACCATATTTCGTTTCAGTCCTCCTGAATAGGGCATAAGTTCTGCAACCACTTTAACTTTGGCTCCTTCCAAGGTCATTCTTCTTGCCATAATAAGTCCAATATCACCGGAACCTAGAATCACAACCTCTTTTCCCGGCATATACCCTTCTATATTAACTAGTCTTTGTGCCGTTCCTGCAGAATATATCCCGCTGGGACGATATCCCGGGATATTGAGTGAGCCTCTGGAACGTTCTCTGCATCCCATTGCCAGGATAATCGCTTTTCCTTCAACTTCAAATCGTCCCTCTTCTTTGTTCATTGCCGTTACTTTCTTATCCGGTGAAAGATCTAAAACCATGGTATTTAATTTATAGGTAATACCTAACTTTTCAACTTCGTCAATAAACCGTGCCGCATATTCTGGGCCGGTAAGTTCTTCTTTAAAGGTGTGAAGTCCAAATCCATTATGAATACATTGATTTAGGATTCCTCCAAGTTCCCCATCCCGTTCTATTATTAAAATACTGTCAATTCCATTTTTTTTTACGGAAACGGCTGCTGCCAGTCCTGCAGGCCCTCCACCTATAATTATGATGTCATATTTCATGGTCTCTTCCTCCTTATAATTCCTCTTTTGTATAGCCTGTTAATAGCTTGGAATTTTTTCCGGCCTTTTGTATCTCAAATGGTGAAATTTCTAATTCCCGTGCCAGAATATCCATTGTTTTCGGAGTGCAAAAACCTGCCTGACATCTTCCCATTCCGGCTCGGGTTCTTCGTTTCACACCATCCATTGTAGTTGCACCAAGAGGTCTGTGAATTGCATCCAGAATTTCACCTTCTGTTATCATTTCGCAGCGACAGACTATATTTCCATATTCGGGTCTTTGTTCCATTAATTCAGCAATTCTTTCCTTGGATGCATGGGCAATATCCACCATTCCCTGACGATGTGCCTTGAAATTTTTCTTTTTTGGGGGAAGTAAGTATTCTTCCATTAGTTCAGCCACAGCAGCACCTATTGCCGGTGCGCTGGAAAGACCCGGTGATTCAATTCCAACGGCATTGAAAAATCCGGGTGCATCTTCTGCTTCTCCAATCACAAAGTCATCCCCTGCCTCATGGGCACGTAATCCTGCAAATGAAGTAATTACCTGATTTACCGGTACTTTTTTTGCACTAATCTTTGCCTTTTCAATAATTTCCATTAGTCCTTCTCTTGTTGTTTCTACGTTTTCTTTGTCCTGTATATTGGTTGCATTGGGTCCAATTAAAAGATTTCCATGAACGGTGGGTGTAATTAATATTCCTTTTCCAAATTTTGTAGGAAGCTGAAATACTGTTTTATCTACAAAATTTCCGACTTTTTTATCTAGCAGACAATATTCCCCTCTTCGTGGTGTAATGAAAAGTTTTCGTTCGCTTACCATGTTATTAAATACGTCTCCATAAACACCTGCTGCATTTACCACTGCCTTTGTTTCAAATGTTTCTCCTTCCGTTTCCAGTCGGTATCCCTTTTCTATTTTTACTATCTTCTTCACTTCACAATTAAACTGAAACTTTACTCCATTTATATTTGCATTTTCTGCCATTGCCATAGTTAAATGAAATGGGCAGACAATTCCTCCACTTGGAGCATACAAAAGAGCAATGACATCCTCCGAAATATTAGGTTCTAAATCTTTCATTTCTTTTCCTTTTACAATACGAATTCCCTGGACTCCATTTTTCTTTCCCTGCTCTAACAATACTTCCAGTTTTTCCAAATCTTCTTTATGAAAGCAAAGTACAATAGACCCGTTTCTACGATATGGAAAATCCAGTTCCTTTGCCAGACGTTCCATCATTTTACTGCCTTCTACATTTAATTTTGCCTTTAAAGAGCCTGGTTTTGCATCAAATCCCGAATGAACAATTCCGCTGTTGGCCTTTGAGGTTCCCTCACACAAATCCGTTTCCCTTTCCAATACACATATCTCTAACTGAAATCTTGAAAGTTCCCTTGCAATAGAACTTCCAATCACACCTGCACCAATAATGATTACATCATACATAATCTCCACTCCTCTTCTAATCCTTTTAATAAACATCAAAAAATGAGCCAAACAAATGACACATGACTCTCCATCATATGCACTTTGCCTGACTCATCTCTCCTGCAAATCACTATTTATATACTTTGTATTATACACGACTCTGGTTATTTTTTCAAGAAAATTTTTACTAAGTCTATAAGAACCAAACTTCTTCCTTCGTGGTGGAAATAGAAACCGCTCCCGCTGACAACGCATTCATAACATCCTCTTTGTCCTGAATCAGTCCTCCTGCTATAATTGGAATTCGTGTTATTTTACAAATCTTCTGTATTACTTTTGGCATCACTCCCGGAAGAATTTCGATTAAATCCGGCTTTACCGCCAGTCCCTGCTTTTCAATGTTTTGAAAGGCCAAAGAGTCAATCATGAAAATTCTCAAAACTGTAAATAGCCCTAATTCTTTTGCTCTTTTTATCAAAGCCGGCTTTGTTGTAATAATTCCATCTGCTAACGTATGCTGTTTCATAAAGTCTACAGAGATTTCTTTATTGCTCAGTCCGCCCAATAAATCCAAATGTACCACTGCAATTCGTCCGGAGTTCTTTACTTTTTCCACAATGCGGCTTATGTTACAAATATCACCAAATAAAATAAATACCATGCGGCTATCGGATTCCAGACAGCGGTTCAAACCCTTTTCGTCCTTAACGGCTGTAATGATAGGACAATCTTCCAATAATTCTTCTATTGTATTTTTCATGCTTTTATTATACTCTCCAAGGTTTTTCATATAATTTTTTGCACACTAAAAAGCTTTCGGGGGGACTCGAACCCCCGACCCACGCATTACGAATGCGTTGCGCTACCAACTGCGCTACGAAAGCTTACCTAAACCATTATACTAAGTTTTATAGCATTTGGCAAGAGCTTTTTTTTGTATATTGGGACTATTGTATTATCCGGTATTCCAAACTTCCAATCATCTACCATTAAAATCTATTTCTTCACCCACGTATAATCCGAATATCCCAGTTCTCCATAAACCTTTTTATTGTTTACCAACACATAAGAACGTACTTTAAAATAATATATCTGCCCTGCATTTAGTCCACTTATCGTAACCTTAGAGGTACTTGGTTTATTTATTTTTTTGGTCTTCTTATTTTTACTGAACTTCGAATTAGTGGCATAAATAATTTCATATCCACTTACCGATTTGTCTTTTTGATAGGAAATAGTTACCTGTCCTCTTTTATTAGAAG
>JAVXEO010000001.1:0-2667 GCA_036658435.1 Acetivibrio sp. | reverse complement strand
AGTGTATGGATAGCAACCAAATCCGGAACCACGGTTATCTGATAAGATGCGGTTGCTCCGGTACTTTTACTTGTGGCGGTTAACGTGGCTCTTCCATAATCTATGGCTTTCACCGCTCCGTATTCAGACACTTCAGACACTTTAGCTATCTTTGGATCCGATGACGTCCATTTTACAGATGGGTTGCTTGCATCAGAGGGAGCGACTTTAGATTCTAAATATATTTCTTGACCCTTTACTATTTTCCCATCATTTTTCTTAATTTTAATAGAAGTCACAGGTATCAAATCAAAAAAAGTTACTTGGTATGAAACTGGCATACTTAATCCGGTAATTGTCACCTGAAATTTGTCTTCATTACGATAGCCTTCTATTTTATTCGGTCGAAAAATGATACAGCCAGATTGTCCATAATCAACATTATTCACATTAAAGTAACCATCTGCTGATGAATTGCTGAAATTCCACGTTTTATTATCGGACATGCGAACAAGCTTTACTTGTACACTATCTTTTTCCACTTCACAATTCATGGAGATGCTCCATGGATAATCTGCACCAAAATAATCCGTTGGCATTGTTTGTGCTGGCCAAGTTACCCCATATTCTGGTGCAGACTCATTATTACTGTCAAAAGCGTAAAGTGCAGTATACCCTTCACAATATCCAAACCCTGTAGACGACATTTTAGGATTTAATATCCATCTTCGATGTCCAACCCGGTCAATGTTTGATTGGTCTCAATCCTCCATATAGCCGTAAATAATACTACTGTTTATGGTACCATAACCAGCTCCCAAATTACTGCTTCCTGCACCTTCTACCCCAAGTTGATACAACGAATCTTCCATATTAGCCGGCTTATCTGGGGAATGACTTAATGTGTCATTTACACGGCTAACCAAGCTTGCAGCCTGTGTTTTAGCAACGGCCTCATCACTTAATGAAACGTCATGGGATATCCCTGCTATGTAACGTACCTGATTCAACATTTTTATCGCTGAACTCAGTGTTTTATCCGTAAGACTACCGGCTTTATAGGGAGCTTTTATACTTGGCTTTTTTTTATAAGTAACCGGATTATCTGGTGTTGCACCACTTGATTTTAAATAATCTCTAATCTCATTCTCTGTATGATAAGCCACATTGATTCCAATTGCCTGATTCTCATCTGTTTCAGCTTTTACTACAATTGTAGATGAATTAAAAATTGTAGATGAATTAAAAATAGGAACGCTCATTTCACTTACTATTATTGTTAATGATACCGCTGCTACTACACATTTCCTTAAAATACCGATTTTTTTCATCTGTACTCCCCCAGCTCTTTAAACTATATATTTTTGCTTTGATTCAACATCTTCAGGAAAGAATCCAGACAGTGATAAAATCCGAATTAATAGCCAATTTAATTATTGCGGTATTAGCTGCCATTGATCATTCATGGCAGAACCATAACTCCATTGAACAATCTTAGCTCCATTATTTAGAGAAGCATCTTGAACACATAATGACTTGCCTGTTTTTAATGACAGAATTCTATAATACTTATCGCCTGTTGGTTCAATAATCCATTTTTGATTATTGTCACCATTATAAGAAAACTGAATAACTTTCTCACCATTCCCAGTTTTTCCTTCATAGACATCTATAAATTTATTGCTATTAACATTCTGAATCGTATAACTTAAATCCGCATCTTTCTTCAAAATCCATTTTTCGTTATTGTGTCCCTCATATGCCCATTGTAATAACTGAGCATTGTTATCCATGGAAGATTCTGGAACACTAAGAGCAAGTCCACTTTTTCTATTCACTATTTTATAAGTTCCACTTTCTGGTGTATTAATTAAGTCATTTCTATAGTAGGTTCTTACGTAATCCACAAGAAATTTTTCTGGAAGATAAGTATTATTAGGGGTTCCTAAATGTCCCTCCAAGCTTAATACCATATGCCTTCCCATTTCAGCAAAGGATTTTTCACTTACTGTTGTTTCCCATGCTAATTGATTATCAAAGTAAAATTTTAACTTATTATCAATCCTCTCCAATCCATAGATATGATAGTCCTTACTCATATCTACACCTGTACTCCAAATGTGATGACCATTCTTCCAATGAAAATCTGGTTTAAATTTCCATGTATGAAGAGCCTGTTCATACTGATAAAAGTTAAAACTCTCATGAATATCAATCTCTGGATTTGGATTTGATGCACTTGTTAGCGGCGATGATTGCATCCATATTGCACTTAGTACATTCGCTGTACTATCAAGTAATTTGGCACGAATTTCTACGTAAGAATTTACTCCAGGAACATCAAATTTTGATTCTACAGATCCAATCGTATATAACTTTCCATTATAATTCTCAACTTTTGCATGTAATTCTAAGTTACCGTTTGAAACAGTTACATTACTGTCTTTGAATGCCAGTTGACTTGAAACATCATACCATATACCTCTTTTCCACTTTGCAATATTGAGATCAGATCCATTAAACTCATCCGATGCTTCCTCAATCAACGTCCATCCTGTTTTATCCATCACGCTTCCTTGTGCTGCCTCAACTTCTTTAACCGGAATCAATGATAAATTAAGTACTACTGCCATTAATACAATTGCTACATACTTTTTCATGTAATCCTCCTTTTCTTCCCCCCCAATA